>NZ_JALHPM010000043.1:0-40502 GCF_022842525.1 Luteitalea sp. | reverse complement strand
ACCGGCGTGGGCGGCGGGGGTGGCGGCGGGGGCGGCGGCGGCGGAGGCGGCGGGGCCACCTTCAGCTTCGGCGTGCCCGACAGGCCCGCCTTCCTCGCGGCGGCGAGCGCCGCGTCCGGCGCCTTCTGCACCAGCGTGAAGCGCACCTGATCGAGATTCGTGTGGTAGGTCCAGAGTTCGGCCACCGTGACGTTGTGATCGCGGCACAGCCGGCGCACGGTGTCGAGCGTGTTGGGCGGCACGTACAGATGGAACGGCACCCGCAGCTTGCTGAAGGGGCCCCACTGGGCCAGCGCTTCGAGCGAGTTGACCGACTCCCCTGTTTCCACTTCGACGACGCCCTCGAGCTTGCGGGCCTTGTCGTGGGTGACGAGGATGAGATCGGGCACGAATTCCGCCGTGCCGAGGACGATCGACGTCGGAGGTTCGTTGCCGATGTTCGTGACCGGGTCGTGCTTTTTCTGGTAGCGCGCCTGGAGCAATCGGATGATGCGATCGTGCTCGAGCTGTTCGCGCACGGGCCGGACGAGGATGGGCACGATGCCTCCGCGGCAGTCGCTACGGTGTAGCGGTTAAAAACAAACCCCATAATATAGCACGCAGACGCGTCGGTGGCCCTACATCGTGGGCGCACCACCCGAACGGGGCATCCCGGTACAATCGCGGACATGAAGCCCGCCCACCTGATAGGTGTCCCCCTGGACCTCGGCGGCAACCGCCGCGGCGTCGACATGGGCCCCTCGGCCATCCGCATCTCGAGCCTCGCCGAACACCTCGGCGCCCTCGGCGTGCCGGTCACCGATAAAGGCGACATCGCCACGCCGATCCCTGAAACCAAAGGCCCCGGCGATCCACGCAAACGCTACGTCAAGGAGATCGCAAAGGTCTGCCAGAAGCTGTTCCAGACGGCACTGGCCTCGTTGCACGAAGGCGCGCTGCCGATCGTGCTCGGCGGCGACCACTCGCTCGGCGCGGGATCGGTGGCCGCAAGCGCCGCCTGGCTGAAGGATCAGGGCAAGCCCGTGGGCGTGATTTGGGTAGATGCCCATGCGGACATCAACTCCCCCTCGACCTCCCCCTCCGGCAACGTGCATGGCATGCCACTCGCCGCCCTGCTCGGCCGCGAGCCGGCCGAACTCGCCCGGATCTCCGGTCCCGACGCCGCCATCCGGCCGGAACACACCGTGCTCGTCGGCATCCGCAATCTCGACGACCGCGAGAAGGAGATCGTCAAGGCCTCGGGAGTGCATGCCTTCACCATGAAGGACATCGACCGGCTGGGAATCGCCGAGGTGATGGATCGCGCGCTCGCGGCCGCCTCGCGTGGCACCGGCGGCGTGCACGTCTCGTTCGACCTCGATGTCTGCGACCCGACGATCGCGCCCGGCGTGGGCACGCCGGTCAAGGGCGGCCTCGACTACCGCGAGGCCCATTTCGTGATGGAAGCAGTCGCCGAATCGGGCCGCCTCATCGCCCTCGACCTGGTGGAAGTGAATCCGGCCCTCGACGTCCGGAACGCGACGGCGGAGCTGGCCACGGAGCTCGCGCTCTCGGCCTTCGGCAAGCGGATTCTCTGACGCCGGTCGGCGTCCCCGGGAACCAGGACGCGGGTGCTATAGTCCAAAGGTTGTTCGCCCCGGCGCCGTCCGCGCCAGGGCGCGTCGATCGTCCCTCAAGGAGCAGTCCAGTGATTCATCGTCGAGCCTTCGTGGCTTCGGCCCTCGTGGCCGCCCTCGCCGTGCCCGCCGGCCTCGTGGCCGCCCAGCAGAAGCGCGCCAGCCCGCACGAAACCGTCAAGGCCACCATCGATGGCGCGAACGTCAGCGTCACCTACGGCCGCCCCTACGTGAAGGGCCGCAAGATCTTCGGCGGCATCGTGCCCTACGGCCAGGTGTGGCGCACCGGCGCCGACGAGGCCACCATTCTCGAAACCGACAAGGCGCTGATGTTCGGGGCCCTGCACGTGAACCCGGGCAAGGTGTCGCTCTACTCGCTGCTCACCGACAAGACCTGGACGCTCGTGCTCAACAAGCAGACCGGCCAGTGGGGCACCGAATACGCCCAGGCGCAGGATCTGGGCCGCGTGCCGATGAAGGTCGAAACGCTCGCCGCGCCGGTCGAACAGTTCACGATCACCATCGAGAAGAACCCCGCCGGTAAGGGCGGCATGCTCGTGATGCAGTGGGAAACCACCAAGGCGTCGCTGGCGTTCAGCACCATGTAAATCGTCCGGACGCGGCAGGGCCCATCCGGGCCTTGCCGCGCCGCGCATTGCGGCACAAGATAGCCCCCGCCGCATGCTCTCTCCCATCCCCATCCTGCTCACGGGCCTCGCGCTCGTCACCCTCTGGTTCGTCATCGCCTGGTGGCGCAGCGCGCGCCGCGGACATCCGCACGGGTGGCCGTCGCCGCTGCAGCTGGCGATCGGCGCCATCGGGCTCTTCTTCGACACGCTCGGCATCGGCAACTACGCCCCGACCACGGCCACCTTCCGCTTCACGAAGATGGTGCGCGACGAGTGGATCCCCGGCACGCTCAATGTGGGCTCGTCGGTGCCGGTGGCGCTCGAGGCGTTTGCGTTCGTGACGGCGATCGCGGTGGATCCGCTCACGCTCGCCCTGATGGTGCCGGTGGGCGCGCTCGGCGGCTACGTGGGCGCCGGCGTCGTGTCCCGCCTGCCGCGGCGCCGCGTGCAGCTCGGCATGGCGATCGCGCTCGTGGTCGGCGCGATCTTCATGACCGTCACGAACCTGCAGTGGATTCCCGGCGGCGGTGACGCGATCGGCTTCTCGGGGCCGACGCTCGTGGCCGCGACGCTGCTCAACTTCGGGTTCTGCGCGCTGAACGCGCTCGGCATCGGCAGCTATGCGCCGAGCCTCATCGTGTTCAGTCTGCTCGGCATGAATCCGCGCTCGGCCTTCCCCATCATGATGGGCTCGGCCGCCTACGGGCTGCCGCTGGCCGGTATCAAGTTCGCGCGTACCGACAAGTACGACGGCAGGGCCGCGCTCGGCATGGCGCTCGGCGGCATTCCCGGCGTGCTCGTCGCGGCGTACGTGGTGAAGTCGCTGCCGCTCGAGGCGATCCGCTGGCTGGTCGTGATCGTGGTGCTCTACGCGGGGTTGTCGCTGCTGCGAACGGCGACAGCAAAGCAGCGCTGAGTGGAGGCGGCGGCATGCTGGTGGCTGGACGGCGTGCCAACGTAGAAAAGCCGCGAAGACTGCGCCATAGTATGGCGTCATGGCTCTTGACCTGGTCGTGTTGTACGAACATCCGGAGTGGCAGAAGCCGCTCTTCGCGGCGCTCGAACGCCGCGGCGTGTCGTTTGAACCGTTCGACCTGAAGCGGGCCACGTTCGACCCTGACGACGTGCCTCGCGCGCGCCTGTACTTCAATCAGGCCAGCCCCAGCGCCTACGCGCGAGGCAACACCCGGGCCGTGCCCTTCGCGCTCTCGTTGATGCGGGCGCTCGAGGCGGGCGGCGCCCGCGTGCTGAACGGTTCGCGCGCGTTCGCGCTGGAGCTGAGCAAGTCGGCGCAGGCCGCGCTGAAACAGCACCTCGGTATCCCCCACCCGCGCACGCTGGCCTTCAACGACGTCGAGGCCGCGATCGCCGCGTGGCCGGAGGACCGCTGGCCGGCGCTCGTGAAGCCCGAACAGGGCGGCAGCGGCGCGCGGATGTATCTGCTGCACTCCCCCGACGAGCTTCGCCGGCTCCTGCGCGACCAACCCGGGTTGTGGCTGCCCGACAACCTGCTGATGCTGCAGGAGTATTTCGAAGTCGATCGCACGAAGGGCATCGTGCGAATGGAGTTCCTGGACGGCCAGCTGCTCTACGCCATGCGCGTCGTCTCGCACGGGGCGTTCAATCTGTGCCCCTCGGAAGTCTGCAACCCCGTGGGCGACGCTGCGGGCGAATGCGACGTCCCGCCGGCCACACCGGTGAAGCCGGTGGAATTCCACCCGTATCCAGACGTACCGGCAGCGGCCGTCGCCACTGGCCAGCGGCTGGTCGCCGCCGGCGGACTGGATGTGGCGGGCATCGAGTACCTCGAAGCCGCCGACGGCCGGCTGGTCTTCTACGATGTCAACGCGAACTCGAACCTGCGCAAGCCGATTGGCGAGGCCTTCGGGTTCGACCCGTTCGAGCGCGTCGTCGATTTCCTGCAGGCACAGATCCCGTAGCCGGACGAGAGCGCGGCGCGACCCGGACGGGACGGCGCGGAGGCCGAGGCTCAGAAGCTCGTGGTGGGCCGCGTGGGGATCGAACCCACGACCACCTGATTAAAAGTCAGATGCTCTACCACTGAGCTAGCGGCCCGCGTCCTCAATTCTACCCGGTCCGCAGGCGAGCCGCCCGCGCCGTGTGGAATCGAGGCCGCGGGCGCTACTCGTCGGCCACCCAGAGATACACGGCTGTCGAGGCGAGCGCCACGAGCACGAGGGCGCCTGCCAGCACGACGAACGACGGAACGCGCACGGCGAGATCGACGGCCGGCAGCGCCGCTGGCACCGACGCCGTGACGCGGTGCGCCACCAAGGCCGCCGCGCCGCCGAGCACCGGACCGAGCTGGCCGAGCACCGTCAGCACCACGCCCACGCCGCACGCCGCGGCAATCCCCTGCAGCCACACCACGGGACGGGCCGCGGCCTGTTCGCGTTCGAGCCGCGCCCGTACCGCCAGCCGCCACCACATCTGCGCGGCCGAGGGCACGTGCACCTCGGCGCCGCGGTCGGCCTCGAGCAGCAGTTCCGCGATGGTCACGGCCTCGCGGCACTCCGCGCAGCCCTCGACGTGCGCGCGCAGGTCGGGCTCGCAGGCCGCGGGCCAGCGTCCGGCCCGCACGAGCGCGGCCACCTCGAACTCACGACGGCATTCCGGCACCATCACGCGCCTCCCCGGGCCCGCGCATCGGGCCCCAGCAGATCCAGCAGCCGGCGCTTCGCCCGGTGCAGCAGCGTCTTGAGGCTCGCCCGCTTCACGCCGTGCGTGGCCGCGATCTCGTCGTGCGTGCAGCCCTGCACGTAGGCCAGCCAGAGCAGGCTCCGCTCGCGGGCCGAGAGTTGCGTGAGGGCGCGCTGCAGGTCGAGGCGTTCGGCGGCCCGTTCCGCACCGCGTTCGCTCGCATCGTCCACGAGCGTCTCGTCCGGCGCGAGGTTGGCCACGGGCTGCGTGCCGTGACGGCGCTTCGTATCGCGCACGAGATTCGCGGCCACGCGGAAC
The DNA here is from genome assembly GCF_022842525.1 of Luteitalea sp. Lineage (NCBI taxonomy): Bacteria > Pseudomonadati > Acidobacteriota > Vicinamibacteria > Vicinamibacterales > Vicinamibacteraceae > Luteitalea > Luteitalea sp. The sequence continues at coordinate 35,278 of NZ_JALHPM010000043.1, read as the reverse complement.
AGGTAGTGGCGGCGGTGGTCGTCGCTCTCGAACGCCGTGCCCGAGCGCAGCACGCGGTAGTACGCCTCGTGCAGCAGGTCGTCGGCCAGGCGTGGGTCACCCGAGATGCGCGCCAGGTAGAGCCACAGCGGCCGCGACGTGCGCTCGTAGAACGCACCGAACCCGTCTTCGTCCATCTGGAACGCCTGCTCGGCGCTGGCCGCAAGGTCCAGCCGGTCGAGCGCCGTCACGCGCGCGTCACTCATGCTGTGCCCGCGCTTCGGCGTCGATGAGGCCGTGCCGCGTCGAGATGGCGTACGACACGCCCGCCGAGGCCACGAAGCCGAGGCCGAGCGCGAGCGCGAGTGTGCTGATGATCGAGAGCCCCTGCGCGGCTTCCGAGAGCGCCGTGCGGCCAAGCACCCAGAAGCCGACACCCACCGCGCACAACACGATGCCGGCCTGCAGCGACCACATCACGCGCGTGAGCGCCGCCGCGCTCGGACGGGCCGCACCGCCCACCTCGATGGGGGCGGAGTCGAGGAAGCGCCGGCCAGACGGACTCTGGATGTAGGCCAGCAGATCGTCGTGCGACGACAACCGGTCGAGCACCTTGGTATGCACCTCGACCTGCGTCTTCGAGAGACGCAGCCAGCGCCGGTGGTCGATGATCGTGCGCACCACCCACACGAAGAAGCCGATGACCGAGCTGATGATGACGAAGACGCCAATCCCTTCCATCACCTCCTCGGCCATCCGCATCGCCCGGCCGTTCGGTTCAGTCTCGCCGGTGTCGGGCGTGCCGATGAAGTACGCCGGATTGAGCGCCACCTGCGGATGGGCCTGCAGGAAGGTGGCGAGGCGCGGATACGGCGCGAGATAGTCGGTGCGCGTGAGCAGCGACGGATCGTGGCGCAGCACGGCGGTCACCGCCGGCGGCAGTTCCCGCAGGATCTCCTGCAGGTCCTGGCGGGTCTCGTTCGCGGTCACGTGGTCCGCGGTGGCCACGGCGGGCGCCGGCGTGACCACGGCCGGGGTGGCGGACTGAGCCGCGGAGAGCGGACTGGCGGCGAGGCACGGAATCAGGGCAAAGGCGGCAAGGCGCGTCATACCCATCCAATACGCAGCCGGACCCGGAAGGTTAACCGGCTCAGGCCGACGGCTCCTTCATGTCGAGCAGGCGGCGCGTGGCCTCGTGTGCGGGCGTCGTCAGCACCACGGCCGGATCGCCGGCTTCCACGACGCGTCCGTCGGCCAGTACGACCACCCGCGTCGCGAAGTCGCGCACGAAGTCGTCGTCGTGACAGGTGAGCAGCAGACTGCGCCCCTTGGCCGTCAGCTGCCGCAGCGTCTGCCCCAGTTCACCGCGGCGCGCCGGATCGAGCGAGGCGGTGGGCTCGTCCATGAGCAGCAGGCGTGGGTCGGCGGCGAGCGCCCGTGCAATCGCCACCCGCTGCGCTTCCCCGCCGGAGAGCTCGCGCGGCAGCGCCTGCTCGCGATGCCCGACGCCGAGTTCGGTCATGAGCGCCCGCGCCCGCGTGGTCGCATCGGCGGGCGCCGTGCCGTAGACGTGCACCGGCGCGAGGCAGATGTTCTCGACGGCCGTCAGGTGGTCCCACAGACAGTGAAACTGGAACACCATGCCGACCTTGCGATGCAGATCGCCCAGGTGGCTGGCCGAGCCGTCGAGCACGAGGCCGTCCACCTCGATGCGGCCGCCGCCGAAGGTCTCGAGCCCGGCGATCGCGCGCAGCACGGTGGTCTTGCCCGAGCCCGAGAGGCCCATGAGCGCCACGAGTTCGCCGCTGTGCACGGCGAGGTCGACGCCGCGCAGGATGTGACGGGGCCCGCGCGCCAGTTCCAGGCCGCGGACGTCGAGCACGGGCGTCATGCGGAGGGCGCCGCCCAACGCCGTTCCAGCCGTGCCGCGAGCCGCGCCAGCGGCCACGAGAGCGCGAGGTACATCGCCGCGCAGAGTGCGCCCGGCAGCGCCCAGGTGCCGAGGTTCGCCGCGAAGATCTGGGTCTGTTTCGTGAGCTCCACCACCGTGAGCACCGAGACCAGCGACGAGTCCTTGAGCAGCGCCACGAAGTCGTTGGTCATCGGCGCGAGCGCGTAGCGGAAGGCCTGCGGCCCGCGGATGAGGCGCAGTGTCTGCCAGGAGGTGAAGCCGAGCGTGCGCGCGGCTTCGAGCTGCCCCTTCGGCACGGCTTCGAGCGAGGCGCGGTAGATCTCGCTTTCGTACGCCGCGTAGTTCAGGCCCAGACCGAGCAGCGCCGCCACGAACGGCGGCAGGCGGATCACCGCTGCCAGACCGTAATAGAGCACGAAGAGCTGCAGCAGCACCGGTGTGCCGCGTGTCACTTCCACGTAGGTCGTGAGCAGCGCGCGCACCCAGCCGCGGCCGTAGACGCGGCCCACCGCAATCGCCGCCCCGAGCGACACCGCCAGCAGCATCGCCGCGCACGACAGCACGAGCGTGATGAAGGCCGCGCGCACGAGCGCCGGCAGATACCGCATCGTCAGGTCCCAGGTGGAGGGACGCGCCGGGGCGCCGCCGCCTGGCGCCTCGAGCAGGGAATCGGCCCCCGCGAGCACGCGCGCGTACATCGCCGGCTGGTCGTCGTTCCATACCTGCCACGTGCGGAAGATCGCTTCAAGGCGTCCATCCCCCATCGCCGCGCGCAGCTCGGCGTTCACCTGGTCGCGCAGCGCGGTGTCGCCGGGCGCCATGAGCACCACGTAGTAGCCCACCGCCGCGGCCTCGGGCTGCGTCACCATGCCGGGCTGACGCCGCATCGATCGCTCGGCCAGCACGTTGTCGAGCAGCACCGCGTCGACGCGGCCGTTCAGCAGGTCTTCGTAGGGGTGCACATCGTCGTCGTACGACACGGGCTCGACGCCGTGTGTGCCCTGCGCCGTCGAGAGGATCTCCCACGCGAGCGTGGCGCCGAGCGTGGCCACCTTGCGGCCGCGGAGGTCCGCCAGCGACCGGTAGCGTCCGGCATCGGCGGCGCGCACCGTGAGCACCTCGCGGAACTGGTAGTACGGCACGCTCACGGCCAGCTCGGCACGCTTGGCCGGCGAGTCTTCGAGGCCGTTGATCGCGACGTCGAAGTCGCCGCGCTTCACCGACTGGTCGAGGGCCGTGAAGGCCGCCTGCACGAACACGGGCGTGCGTCCGAGCGCCTTCGCCAGCAGCTCCGCGATCTCGACGTCGAAGCCGCGCAGCCGCTCAGGATTATCGGGATCGGCTTCGACGAACGGCGCGCCGCCCTCGGCATCCGCCCCCCACCGCAGCACCGACGTCTGCGCCGACGCCGAGGCGGCCAGCACGCACCAGATCGCCACGGCCGTGGCGGTCACTCGCAACACGCGAGCGAGTATACGCGTGGCGGACGGTAACCGGACTCCCAGAGAGGGTCACGCGTGCCTCAGGCGTCTGCCCGCCAGGTGGCCAGCCATGCCCCGCGACGGGCTCGGCGCCGCCGCGATGGGTCGCGCCCTGCCCTGCATGAGGAGCCGGCGCCACAGAGTGGGCGACCATGCCGCGGCCCTCCCGGTGGCACGTCGGTTGCTCTTCTCAGCCCCGTAGTGACGCGCGCCATGCCTGGCGCACCTCTGGAGGACTGACACATGAAGCACTGGATGATCGCCTCGGCTCTCGCTCTCACGGCCATGGCGGCCGCGCCCGTGGACGCGCTCGCGCAGCAGGATGCGTGGATCACGATGAAGACGAAGATTGCGCTGATGACGGCCGACAACGTCAGCACGTCCGATCTGAACGTGGATACGGTGGCCGGCGCCGTGACGCTGCACGGCAAGGTCGAAACGGCGGCCGAGAAAGCCAACGCCGAAATGGTGGCCAAGGGCATCGACGGCGTGAAGTCGGTGCAGAACCTCCTGCAGGTCGTGCCGGCCGCGAAGGAGAAGATGACCGAGGTCGCCGACAAGGACATCGAAGACCGCGTGAAGGCGGCCTTCAAGGCGGACGCGATGCTCAAGGACAGCGGCATCGGCATCGCCTCGGTCAACAAGGGCGTCGTGCTGCTGAACGGCCGCGCCAAGGCGATCGACGCGCATCTCAAGGCCATTGAAACCGCGAAGAGCGTGTCGGGCGTGCGCCGTGTGGCCACGGAGGTCACGATGACGGAAAGCCGCTAGCGCGGCGCCCCGGGCGGCAGTGACTCCCGCTGCCGCTCCACGGCCCCGGCCGTGCCGCAGCCCCGCGCGCGGCCGGGCGCTCAGCGGCCCGAGACGATACCGGCGATGCGGCGGTACTTCACGGCGCGGCCGTCCTTCATCGCGGGCTGGTAGCGCCACTGCCGCGCCGACTCGAGCAGCACGGCATCGTAGACGCGGTTCACCGACTGATAGATCCGCGCGTCCACGACGTGACCGGATTCATCGACCACCACTTCGATCGCCCCGAGCGGCGTGCCTGCCGCGGGCTCCCCCATCGCGCCCCACCAGCCCGACACGGCCTGCGTCATCGGCATGGGCGGCGTGACGTCCTTGTCGCGCCAGTCGAAGGTGAAGATGCCGAGCGGCGTGAAGGGCGGCGACATGACCGGCCTCGCCGCGGCCGTCTCGGGTACGCCGTCGAGGGCCAGTGGCGCATCAAGCCCCGGCGCCGACATCGCGGCGGCCGCCGGTGACGCCATCGGCCGGAAGCCTTGCGTCGAGGGTTGCAGCACGGCCAGGGCGGCCTGCACGGTGTCGTAGTCGCGGCGCGCGGCACGCCGTTCGATGGCCGCCGCGCTCAGCTGCAGGAAACCATCGGTGAGCGTACCGAGGTCGGCGAACGACGGATCCGCGGCCGCCACCTGCGGATCGGCCAGCATCTGCGAGAGCTGGGCGAAGCCGTCGCGCGCCGCCGTGTAGTCGCCGCTGTCGTAGGCGCGCTTCGCGTCGGTGTAGACACGTCGCACCACGGCCGGCAGCACGCGCCGGCGCGTGTCGTCGAAGCGGGCCCGCACGCGGGGCGAGGCCTCGCTCGCGCTCAGCACGAAGTCGGGCTTGGTTTCGAGCAGGCTGGCTGCCGCTTCCTCGGCCGCCGCCGTGCGGCCGAGCGCGAGCAGGCACAACATGCGGTGCTGGTCGAGCGTCACGCGATCCTCGCGGGCCAGATCGATCTGGCGCGCGGCCTCGAAGGCGTCGAGCGCCTCGTCGTACGACGCGGCGGTGTAGAGCGCGATGCCGGCCTGGAGCAGCGAGACGGCCGGCGCGCCGTCCTGCGCCTGCGCGGCGGGTGGCGTGGCAAGCGCCCACGCGAGTCCGGCGGCCACGGTCAGGTAGGTCAGGGACATCGTCTTATCTCCGAAGGTCGGCCGAGACGCGGTTGGCACCGGTCGCGCGCACGGTGACGGTTTCGCGGCGTTCGCCGAGGTCTGGGTGGCGCAGCACGATCTGGTGCACACCGATCGGCAGCATCAGATTGGCGAGTGGCGTCTCGCCGTGCACGCGGCCATCGACCACGACTTCCGCCCAGGGCTGGGCATTGACGGCCACGGCGGCGTCGGGCACGTCGAGCGCGAGCGACGACACCTTGCCGGGGAGCACGACGGCCTTGATGGTCGAGCGGAAGCCAAGGGCGGGATTCACGACCTCGAGGACGTGTCCACCGGCGGCCAACGTCAGGCGTTCGCCCGCCACCGCACTGAGGAGCCGGCCACTCTCGAAGACCTGTACATCGAACGGCGCGTCGATGTGCACCCAGCCGATCGCGGGCGCGGTCGGAATGACCGCACGCGGCGCGGGGGCGTCCACGAGCAGCGCGACGGTCTCGCCGGCGGTCACGTCCACGGCACGCTCGACCGTGACGCCATTCGTGAACGAGAGACGCACGGTGTGGGCGCCCTGGGCGATGTCGGCGACGACGATCGGCGTCGTGCCGGACGCGACGCCGTCGATCTGCACCGTGGCGCGGGCCGCACCACTGTCGACCTTCAGCCGACCGGCGGCCGGGGGGGCCGCCACCGCAGGCCGGTCGACATGCGCGACCGGGGCGGCGACGACCACTGGGGGCTGCGGCACAACGCCGGCCGGACGGGCCGAGGCTTCGCCGGTGAGCGACAGTCCGATATAGAAGGCCTGGGCGACGATGACCGCGCCGAAGAGCGCCATCAGGCCCAGACGCTCCGCCGGGAACGGCAGACGCAACAGGGCGCTGTCGCGCCGCGACGGTCTCGGGCTGTAGGCCGGTGGCGGCGGCGCGGCGACCTCGGCCACGGCGGCGGCCACCGGCAGGGGCACGTCGACAACCTTGTCCGCGGGCTCCGGCTGCACCACCGGGGGTGCGGCCTCCGCGCTGAGCAGGCTCGCCGAGAGGTCGAGGGCGTCGTCCTCATCCACGGGCTCGTCGAGCGGCTCCCGCCATTCGATGAGCACGGACCGATCGGCGGCGGTGACACCAAATCCCCACGGATCCAGCTGGTCGGGCGGCTCGATGGTGGTCGTCGCGGGCGTCATGGCTCGTCCCCCTGGGCGCCGGGGCGGAACAGCACCCCGGACTATGGGAACAAGCGGCGAACCCCGGGCACCTCCCTCACCCCGTGGCCCGAGGGTGGCCGGCCATGTTACGATTGGCAGTTCTCACCTCAGCGTCCCCGTCGTCCAGAGGCCTAGGACGTGGCCCTTTCAAGGCTAAAACACGGGTTCGAATCCCGTCGGGGACGCCATCTCCCTCGCTCTGCTCGGTCGACGGCCGTCCCACGACGGTCTTCAGGCACGCCGCGTCAGGCAGGCCTGACCCGACCGGGCACGAATCCCACCGGCACCTGACCCCACCCGCTCTGCTCGGTCGACGGCCGTCCCACGACGGTCTTCAGGCACGCCGCGTCAGGCAGGCCTGACGCGACCGGGCACGGCCAGCGCCCCCCGAACTGTTCGCTACGCGCACTGAACTTCACTAGGATGTGGTGAAGTAGCCACAAGCTCAACTGCCGCTCAGTGTGGCCTGTGAGGTGCCCGTGCAGTCTGCGCTCCCGCTCCATCGGGTGCTGCCGCTGATGCCGCCGTGGCTGGCCGGAGGCGCGGCGCTGGTCGCCCTCTATCCTCTGGCTCGCGTGCTCTGGGGCGCGCCACTGGCCGACTCGGTGGCGGCCGGCGCGGTGGCCCTGAAGCTGGTTGTCGAATGCGCCAGCCTGTTGTGGGCCAGTGGGCGGCCGGAACTGCCGGGGCGTTTGCGGGTGTCGTTGCGCGTGCTGGGCGGTACCTCGGCGCTGGCGGCCACGTCGGTCACGCTGCTCGAGGTCGTCGACTGGACGCGCTTCGGCTTGCCGGCGGTGGCCTACGGCATCAACCAGTACAGCGCGCTCGCGAGCTACGCGCTGTACTTCGTGGGGTTCAGCCTCTTTCCGCGCCTGCGGCTGCGTCGCGAAGACGCGCCCGTGTTGTGGATCGACTTCGCGGCAACCGTCCTGGGGCTCGGCGTGCTGCAATGGCTGTTGCTGACGTGGCCGCTCCTGAACGTGAGCCGCGGCACGGCGCAGCCCGTGCTCACCTACGCGGTGGCGTTCCTGATCTCCGCCTCGGGGCTGCATCTGATGATCGTCTGGGGGCGTCGCGAGCCCAGCCCCCGTGCCTTCTGGTGGCTGGTCGGGGGCCTGGCGGCCTATCTGCCGGTGGCGTTCCTGGCGCAGCTCGAGCTCGCCGAAGTGATCGACGCGAGAATGACCAGCTTCGCCTACTTCTGGGGACTGATGCCGACCATCATCGCCAGCGTGCTGATCCGCCACGACCCGCTGCCGCAGCAGGTGCAGCAGGTTCAGCCGGTGCAGCCCACGTGGTGGCGCACGTTCAATCCGTTGCCGCTGTGGACGGTGGCCGCGCTCGGCGTCACGCTCATCGTCGCCGTCCGGCGATCCGACGAACGCTACACCCAGGTGATCGCCATCGCGCTGCTCGTGCTGGCGGTGGCGATTGCCGTCCGCGCGCTGCTCTCGGGTCGAGAGAACGCGCGGCTGCGCCGCGAGGAGGCGCTGGCCAGAGAGCGCCAGGCCCAGGCCAAGGCCGAAGCGGTGGGCCGCCTGGCCGGCGGCATTGCCCACGAGTTCAACAACCTGCTGACCACTGTGGTCGGATTCGCCGAGCTGTCAGGCGAGTCGCTCAGTCCTCGCGACCCGGTGCAGAAGAACTTGCGCTACATCCGCGAATCGGCTGACCGCGCGGCCACGCTCACCCGACAACTGCTGCAGTACAGCGGCCAGCAGATGGACTTCCGGCGCGACGCCGACCTCGCCGCGCTGGTGCGATCCCTCGCGCCGACGCTTCGCGCGGGTCTGCCGCCCGGCATGCGGCTGACGGTGGAGGTGCTCGACTCGGTTGTGGTGCGAGTGGACGTCGACCAGCTCGAGCAGCTGCTGCGCGAGCTGGTCACGAACAGCGTCACCGCATCGGAGGGCGAAGGCGACATCGTCGTATCCCTCTCGTTGCAGCCGCCGTCGCTGGCGGGAATGCACATGGCGTTGGCACCGCCCGCGCACGCCTGCGTGCTGGCGGTGCGCGACACGGGCCACGGCATCACGCCCGACGTGGTGCCGCAGATCTTCGACCCGTTCTTCTCGAGTGCGCCGCGCCCGCTCAAGACGGGTCTGGGCCTGGCGTCGGTCTACGGCATCGTGGCGGCGCATGGCGGCGGCCTGGGTGTGACGACGGCCCCTGGCGCCGGGACCAGCATCTACGTGTTCTTGCCGGTCGTGGAGTCGCTGGCGCACGCCGCCGACGCAGCGAGCTGAAGGAGCGCCGGCCAGGCACCGCGACCACGCCCTCGAGGTGTCACGCGTGCGCGTTGCAGCGCTTGGACGCGATCTCCCTCGCTCTGCTCGGTCGACGGCGGTCGCACGATTGCGCTCGTGAGCGAACCGCTTCTCTATCGTCCGCCTCATTCGGCGGCCGGACTCTACACCGAAACGCTACTTAATCTTGGGAGGACGTCAGGGCAGCACAGTCCAGTGAAGGTCACGCGCGGGAAGTTCGTCAACGCAACGAGCTCGTCGCCGTGGCGCGGCGCCGAAAGGACCGAGTTAACGGTATACAGCCCGACCAGCTGTCAGTTCGCCGTCGCCGGGAACACCAAGTACGATCAGCCACGCAACAGCACCACTACGAACCAGATGACAACGAACGGAATCATTACAAGCGGGACAATCGGACCGAAGACCCAGGCAGCGTAGAGATACCAAGACACGCCGTTCACCGCCGCCGCTGCCAGTAGCTGGCCGGCATTCCCAGTCTTCGACCGCCTCGCGCTGTTGGCCTTAGACACGATGACCAAGGCCAGCAACCAGCCGAACCAAAGCCACGCTGCCTGGGCCACTCTAGCCGCCCCCCGTAGGGCTGACCCGCGTTCAAGCGACTCGACTAGTGGATCAGTCGCGGTCGCCAGTAGCCCCAGGGCCCCGAGGCTCGCATAGCGAAGAGCACGCGCCCCGCCGGAAGAGCCGTTCTTCGTGTAGCGGCTCATTGCTGATTGCGCCCCAGTGCTACGGCCATCTCTCGCCAACCGCCCCACACCCGCTGGATGCCCCAGTTAATCAGGTAAGAGTGCGAATCGCGGATACCCTGAGCGCTGAGCGATTCCGCACCTTCTACCTTGCCGTACTGCGAGAAATCAAGCGCGCGGTACCCGAACGTCGGCAGAATCTCGAGGTTGCCCGTTCTTCCTGCGGCTACGGAAAGAGACGGGAACCAGTGCGCCAGCTCAGCCCACTGCCGCACCAATCGTCGCGTGCTTCCGCCACGCTGCGCAACAGGCCACAGGAATTGCTCGGCCTCGGTGTCGTTGGGCAAAGCCCCCCAGAATTGGTTGACCGCGTTCTCGGCCCCGAGCCCTAGCACTCCGACGTTCGGTTTCTGACCGTACTGCATCGAAAGCCAGATGAAGCCCGTCACCATATCGTGATCGGACCATGTGTTGACAAGCTTGGTCTTTCTCGCCGTCCCGGAGAACACGCCGCGCCAAGGGCCACCGCGCAGGATCGGCCCCGCGCTCAGCGTCGCCGGCGTCCAATCGTCAGGTCGCTGAAGCCGCCAGCGGTGGGTGAACGCTCGTTGAACGTCTGTCGGTGGAGTGCCGGATGGGAATCTCGATGCCCAAGCATCGCGGAGGCCCTGGTCCATGTTCGACCACATCGCTTCCCATGGCTGATCGTCCGGATAGCCCTGGTTCGCCGCTGACACGACCAACAACGACAAGTTGTCGAGTCCGTAGTTCTGACTGAACGCTTCGGCAGGCAGCGCCGCTTGGTGCATCACATAGGTGGAGACGACCCCGGGCTCTAGGAACGTGAAGGCGCTGTTCACCACCATGTTCCCAAGACTGTGAGCGATGACGTCCACTGAACGGCCCGACGGGGCCTTCAGGTTCATGATTTCTTCTGAGAGGACCTTCCCAGCCTGAAGCGCATGAAACTCGTCTTCAGGGAAGTAGACCCTCGTCAGGTTGTCAACGAGGACGCTGTCTGGATCCGTAAGGAACGTTGGGAACTGATTGCCCGGCCAGGAAAAGCCGACGACGTGAGGGCTGCTGGGCTGGGGGAGCAGCACGGGGTGGCTGGCCCAGTACAACCGCTTCAGAAACCTCGCGAACATGAAGGTGTTGGCGTAGTTCTCGCTGTTGTTGAACCCATGCACGAGCACGGTAATCGCCTTGGCCTGGGTGGGGACATCCACGTAGCCCGACTCGAGAACTGGCGCCTCTCGCGGCGTGAACACGGTCAAGGGGCCTGCTCCGTCGGGATCTTCACTGCGCCGCACCGACTTCACCGTCATCCACAGCCGCAACGGCCGAATGTCGAGCCTGACCGAGTGCAGGGGCGTAAACGCGCCAGTCTCGCTGATTTCACCCACCTGCAGCGACGCCTCCAGCGCGCCCCCCACAAACAAATTCGGGCAGCCGCTGGAGGAGCCCTCGGTCGGCACACACCGAAACACGAATGGGTTATCCGAGCGTTCCAGAGGCGCCGGTGGCACCAGAAAGAGCCCGTTGCCCTGCGCCTGCGGAATCCGCGTCGCATCCTCAAGTTGGTTGACCGCGATTTGCCGCGTGGCCACCGCCGGGTCGCAGAGATACGCCTGGTCCGGCGAGCAGTCCACCGGCCCAATCCCGCCCGGCGTCGGCAGGGCTTGCGGTTTCAGGTCCCACCGCGCCCCTAGCAGTCGCACACCCACCCGGACCGAATTATCGAGTTCGACCTCGCGGCGAATCACGAGACGCGCGTAGTCCGTCAAGGCGTCCTCGCCCACCAACGTCGGGTCCGCCTCCCAGAAGGCGAAGCTCTGCTGCGGGTCGCGGGCCGCCGCTTCATCGGCGAGCGCGTCGGTAGACCCGTGCCCCCCCATCTTCGTGTCGTTGTTGCTGTCGAGCCGCACCCGGATCTGGCCCAGCGGCAGCGGCGTCGGCGCGGAGCGCAGCGTGGTCCCGTCCACCGTCTGTGCCGCCAGCACCGCCAGCGTCTGCTGCCCGCGCGGCCGCACAAAGCCCGTCGGCAGCTGCACGGTGCCCGTGCCGCCCGCGATCGTCGCGGGCAGGGCCTGGACGAGCGTGCCGCCGTTGTAGATTTCCACCTGGGCCTCGGTCACCTCGAGCGTCGACGGATACACCGCCACCGCCAGGTCCACCGCCCGGATCGTCGCCTCCGTCGTCGCCGGGGCGGTGGGGGGCGTGGCCGGGACCTCCCGCATGAACGTCGTCCGCGGACGCGCCACCACGGCCGTCGCCCCCAGCGCCGTCGTCTGCAACGCCCGCGGTGTTTGGGCGAACGCGTCCGACGCACTCAGCAAGAAGCCCGTGTCGGTGACCACCGTGTAGTCGCCGGTCCCGGCCACGCGGCCCACCAGCACCGGTGTCAACGGATTCGCCACGTTGACGATGGTCGTGCCCGCCGAGCCACCCACATACAACAGCCCGTCTCGTAGTGTGAGCCGCGACCGCGTATCGAGCGCTCCCGTCGGTAGGTCCATCGTCGCCAGGTGCACCGGCGTGGTCGGCGTGGCCACGTCCACCAGCACCAGCCGTCGTCCGCCCGTTGGGCTCAGCCCCGCCACGATCGCCACCGGGCGTCCGCCCAGCATGGCCGCGGCCACCTGCTCCCCATACGCTAGCCCCGTGGGCGACGGCACAGGCCCGCTGAACAGCACCGTGCTGGTGTTGGGATCCACGAGGGCGAGGGTCCGCCGCCCCGTCGTGATCGCCAGGGGCACCACGACGTCGTTGAGCACGATCGGCAGCATGGCCAGGTCGCTCTGCTGCGAGTTGTCGCCCGTGTCCGTATCGAGGAACACCGTCGCCACGATCGCCTCTTGGCCAAACCCCTCGCCCAGCCGGTGTAGCCGCGACAGCATCTGGTAGTACGGCGCGGTCCGCCCCTCGGCCGTCGCCGCACCGAACAACGCCCGCATCTGCGGCACGCTGATCACCTGCAGCCCCTTCCCCAGTCCTGTCGTCAAGGCGAAGATCCGCTCGCCATGCAGGATCGCGCGGCGGACCAACCCGTCGATGGGCTGCGTGCCCACGGAGACGGCGCCCACCCAGCGCGGTGTGTGCGCCGTCACGTCCACGAGGTGCACGTTCGAGGGGCCAGACGGCGCAAACGGACGGATGACACTCAGCGCCAACGTGCGCGCCTCGTCCGTCACCTCGCCGGACAGGTCCACCGGCACCCCGGTGAACAGGCCTGGGGCCACACTGGCCGGATCCTCGAGCAGGGGCAACGGCTGCGGCGCCACGGGATTGCTGATGTCGTACCCCCGCAGCTGCGTGGCCCCGCCGGTGTTGCCCGCGACGTTCTCGGCCACGTACAGATGCGCGCCCAGCGCCACGAGGCCACCCGTCCCGCGCGGCGGGCCCGTCGCCGTGATCGTTTCAGGCCCGAACGTGGTGAACGACGTCTCGTACGGGACGAGGGCCCGGGGGGTCGCGTCGCCGTCCACGATGCCGTTCGTGAGCCGTAGCGTGTACGAGGTGTTGTAGCGCAGACCGGCGAGCGGCTGGATCGTGAGCCCGGTCACGACGGACCCGTACTGCACCTGCGGGACCGGCCCCGTGGCGCCGATCCCGAGGAGCGCGATGGGCACCGCCGTCCCTTGCGCGTCCTCGAGGGTCACCCGCGCGGGATCCCCCGCGTGTTGCGGAACCACGTGAGTGACCGGCTCGGTGAACGACACCTCCATGGCGGTCGTGACGGGGACGCCCGTGCCGCCCAGGCGTGGGCGGGTCCGGGCGGCGATGACCGCCGGCGCCTCGCCCTCGACCGTCGCCACACCGCCGCCTGGCGCGATGGCCCGAGCGACGTAGTTCTGCGTGACCGGCGGGCCGATGAGCGGGTCGGCCGTGGCCACAATCGTGACCGTCCCGGCCTGGAGGGCGGTGTACGGCGTCGCAAAGGCGCGGGCTCCCGCCAGCACGTACCCCGTCTCGGCCGTCAATGTGTAGCTCTGGCCATTGATCGTCGCGGCCCGGATGTCCACAGGGTTGGTCGGTGGGCTCGGCACTTTGAAGACCACGGTCAGCGACTCGCCCACCGTCACGATGCCGCGCGTGTCGACGCGATCTCCGCGGTAGACCGTGACATCAAGCACCGGAGCCGGCGGCGGCGGCGTGACCGGTGGGAACAGGAAATTCGCGGTCGACAGGCGGGTGTAGTGCCGTACGCCGGTCGCGCGGGAGTAGTCCGGCCCCACCTCGTACGGGCGCGCCGTGCGCACCTCGCCGTTCGCCGTCGCAATCAGGTCGACGACCCCGCCACTGAACACGTCATCGTGCAGGGTGTACTTCCCGTCCCCTTGGGTGACAGCCACGGTCACGCCGGAGATGCCGGCGTGGAGGGGGTTGCCCTGCACGTCGACGCCCGAAACGATCGCGTCCGGCACCGGCACCGGCACGCCGGTCGGCGAGTCGCGTCGGACGAAGCCCGTGACGGCGCCGCGCGTGGGACGCCCGGGCAGGAGCTGGTCGAACGACCACATCACGAACGCGTAGCCGTCCAGCAGACCCTGGGCGACGCCTTGCACCACGCCGTTCAGGTCGTAGCCGCCGATGCTCTTGATGTACCCCGCCCACGGATCGGACGCGGTCACGATCTTCGCGCCCGGACCGGTCCCGTCCTCGAAGGCATCGTCGAGCGATTCGAAGGCGACCAGACCGTTGGGGCCCTGCAACCGGCGGTACACGTAGAAGTACGCGCCTGGGGGGGCGTCGGCCGGTCGCGGGAAGGCCAGGTCGATCTCCTTTGCGAAGCGATCCGTATCGGTGCGGATGTGCATCGCCGGCCCCAGCGTGGAGGGCGGCCCGGCCGGCCGCGGGTCCGACGGGAACGTCGCCGCGTAGTCGATCGCCTCAATCTTGAAGGTCGCCGCCGTGTCCACGGCGCCTTCCGGGACGATCAGCGCCACACCGCCCGGTCCGGTCACCACGCCGCCGCCGCTGCCGACCGCCGTCGTGCCGTCGGCCGCCACGAAGTGGCTCCGCTGCACGCTAGTGGTGCGGCCCAGCGGGTCGGTGATGGTGATAAGCAGTCGATCGAACACCGACGCTTGAATCGATCCCGTGAGCGATCCGTCGTTGCCCGCCGTCAGGCTCAGCACCACGCCGTTGCCGGTGTTCACGATGAGCACCTGCGTGCCCGGTGGGAACGTGCCCGCTAGCGCCGTGATTGCACTCACGCCCGTGGCATCCGGCATCGCGAACACGAGCCGCGTGGCATCCACCACGAGCGCCGCGTCCGCCGCCGTCGTGAACGTGGTGCTCGGCACGAGCACGGTGTCGTTCGTCGTCGTGGGCAGCCCCACCGCCTCGAGGCGATACGTCGTGGCGGGCGCCAGGCGCGTCGTGGGGATCACGGCCAGGATCTGGCCAGACGTCGAGAGCTGCAGGCGCGTGGGCACCACCGCCGCTGTGACCGTGTTGGTGAGCACCACGGTGGTGGTCGCGGCCGCGGCCGCAAGGACCGCGGGCGAGGTGATCTGCACCTGCGCCGACACGGGCACGCTAGTCGCACCGTCTGCCGGCGTCACCGTGGCCGTCTGCACCGTGCCCACGAGGGCGATGGCGATCGGGGTGGTCGTGTCGGCGGTGACCGTGACACCTGCCTGGGCCGCGAGCACGGAGCGCGGGAGCTGCGCGGCGATCGTGCGCGTGCCAGGTGCAGCCGGCAGCAGCGACTGCCCTGCGCTACTTGTGAGGCCCACGAACGGCAGGCCCGTGTTTGTGATCGTGACACCGGGCGTCGGGCTTCCGGCGTTGCTGACGGTGGCGGCGATCCACCCCACTGGACCACTCACCCGGTAGAACACATACCGGCCGCCGCGCGTCACGCCGGGTAACCCTGGTGTGGTGGTGGTGACGATGCGGTCGCCCACGAGACTTGCCCGGGCGATGACCGTGACGAACGGCACGCCGTCGGTGCGCTCGACGCGCGCGACGAGCAACGTGTCGGTGGGCGCGATGGTGAGTCCTGTGGCGCTGGTCGAGAGCTCTGCGGCCGCCGACAGTGTCTGCCCGGCGAGATCGAGCGTCATCTCCGTCAGCGCATCGATGCCTGCCGCGGTCGGCACGAACGTCGAGAGCACAGTCGGCGTGAGCGTGATGACCGTGTCGGTGGGCACGCTGCCGCCGGGGAGGACCACACGCGCGCTGCCGCTCGTGACCGTCGTGGCGAGGCCGCCGCCCACCGTGCCGCGCGCGGCTTCGCGCCCCGCCAGGATGTCGAGGTGCACCACGCCCTGCACGAGATCCGCCACCGCATACGTGCGCGAGGGCGCGATCGGGAACGTGGCACTGACGTCCGTCACGAAGCCGCTGGGCAGCACCGTCGCGTCTGGCACCGGCGTGCGATACAGGATCACGTCCTGTCGCCGGGGCTCGTCGCTCGCGACCGCGCCGGTTGTGAGCGTGAACGTCTCCGTGACATTCGCCTGCACGAGCGTGCCGCTCGGCAGTGCCATCTGCGATTGCACGGCGAGCAGGCCCACCGCCGTGCCGCCCCCTGGCGGCAGGATCGCAGGCGAGACCACACCGGCGCTCGTCGCCGTGAGCGGAATCGCTACGACCGGGGCCGCCGGCAGCACCGTGCCCACCACCGCCCCTGGCAGCGGCGGCGTCTGCACGTCCTGCACGATCACGGCATAGGTGCCCGCGGTATCCACGGGCACCGTGAGCGTGCCGCCTGTCACAGGCAGATCCACGGCGAGCGCGGTCCACGTGTGGTTGGCCGCGTCGTACTGCGCCAGCGTGGCTGTGGTGAGGCTCGCGGGCAACAGCGTGACGGTGGCCGTGGCGCCCGCACCGAGTGCGGGGGTGGCCTGGACGTCGAAGGTGGCAAGCGGCGACCAGCCGAGCGGCAAGAGTCCAGGCAGCCCCTGCGGCGAGAGACGCGTAAGGCGCACGCTCGCGCCAGCGCCCGGCGCCACGGTGAGCGTGATCGGGCCCGCCGCCACGGTGCCGCCAGCGGGCGCGACCGTCACCGCGTCTGCGAGCGGCGTGAGGCGCGCGTCCACGAGCACCGTGCCTACTTCGGGCACCACGGCCACCGTGCGCGTCACCGGCAACGTGCCGGCCAGCGTCACCGTGACCAGGGCATTCGCGTCGGCCGTCGGGAAGCTGTACTGCCCGCGCGCGTCGGTCGTGGCCTGCACGGTGCCCAGTTGCACGAGCGCGCCAGGCACGGGGAGGCCCGTGGTGTCTGACACCACCTGCCCCACTGCCGCGCCATCACCTGCGATGCGCACCGTACGGGTGGCTGTGGTGGCATTGCCCGCCGTGTCGGTAGCCACGGCCACGAGCGTGATCACGTCGCCAACGGCGGCACCGGAAGGCACCACGAGCGGCACCGCCACGGGCGAGGTCGGCGAGGTCGACACGACGGTGCCGTTCAGGCTGACCACGAGCTGCGCCAGGGCCAGTGTGTCGGACGCGGTGACCGTGGCCGTGCCCGGGCTGCGGAGCGTGACTCGCGCCGGCACCGTCACGTCGACGAGCGGCGCGGATGAATCGCGCGTCACCGTCACTTGCGCGGTGCCGGTGCGGCCCGACGCGTCGGTGGCGGTCACGACGAGGGTGACGTCGCCCTCTGCAAGTGGGACGGCGGCGGTGAACGTGGATACGTCGCCGCCGGCTGGCGTCACCGACGCCACCACGCCATTGACGGTCACCCCGGTGAGCGCACGTTCGGCAACCGTGCCCGTCACGGTGATCGTGCCAAGCCGAGTCAGCGCACCGGCGGCAGGCGCCGTGATCACGACGACCGGCGCCGAGGCATCCAGTGTGATGTCGCGCGTGACGGTCACGACGTTGCCGGCCGCGTCGGTAGCCACCGCGGTGAGCGTCTGCGGGCCATCGGCCAGCGACGTGAGCGAGATGCTCCACGCATCGGCCACGAGCGTGGCGGGCTGGCCGTTTACGGTGACGGTGGTGGCGGTCTGGTCGGTCACGAGGCCAGTCACCACGAGCGGCACGGTGCTCACCGTCGCGCCTTCCACCGGCGACGAGACGCTCAGCACCGGGGCCGTGCGGTCTACGACGACGTTGACCGACTGCGTGGTCTCGTTGCCGGCCGCGTCAGTGGCCGTCACGATGTAGACCTGCGTGCCGTCCGTGCCCGTGGGCGCGCTGTAGGTGAACGCCCCGCCGACGACGGGCACCGATGCTCCGCCAATGACCACGGTGGTGGCCGAGGTGTCCACGACCGTGCCGCTGATCGTGACCGTGGGCGTGTTGACGAGCGCGCCGTTTGTGGGTGCGGTGATGGTGAGCACCGGCGGCACGGCGTCCACGGTGACCGTGGCGGTCGCCGTGGCGCTGTTCCCCGCGCTGTCGCTTGCCACGACGGTAATCGTGAGCGGCCCCTGCGGGCTCGGCACGGTGGTCGAGAACGCACCGCCGCTCACCACCACGGGCTCGCCGTTGACGATGACCGTCACGCTGCCACCGGCGTCACTGGCCGTGCCGGCCACCGCCACCAGAGGTCCGCGCACGACCGCGCCGTTGGCCGGACTGGTGATGGCCACCACGGGCGGCGTAGCGTCGCGATTCACCGTGACGCTCTGGGTGCTGGTGTTGCCAGCGGCGTCCGTGGCCACCACGGTGATGGTCTCGGTGGCGCCCGCGCCCAACGGGACGGTGGCGCCATAGCCCGCGCCTGTCACCGTCGCCGGTTGGCCGTTCACGGTCACAGTGACCGCGCTGGTGTCGCTGACCGTACCCGTGACCGTGACCGTGGCGCCAGTGACGGCCTGCCCGTTCGTGGGCGAGGTAATCGCGACCGTCGGCGCGGTGGAGTCCACCGTGACCGCGCGCGTGGCCGTGCCGGTGCGCGCGCCCGCGTCGGTAGCCGTGGCCGTCAGCGTGAGCGCGCCGTCGGCGGCGGTCACGGCGGCGGTGAAGGACGTGCCGGTCACCGTCGCGGCCACGCCGTTCACGTTCACCGTGACCGGCGCAGTGCCGCCACTGATGGCGCCCGTCACGCTGATCGGACTCCGCACCACGGCACCCTCGGCCGGGGCCGAGAGCGTCACGGTGGGCGCAGGATTCGTGCAGCGCGTCGATCCGGACGAGGCGGTGGAGGTGCGCGTGGAGTTGTCGGGGCCGCGCAGCGTCCACACCAGGTTCGAACCGTTGAACGGCACACTGAACGCGGCGTTGGGATAAAACGGCGTGCGCCCTGGCTGGAACACCGTGGGCTGCCCGCGCCCTTCCGGCGTCGGCGTGAACCGGTTGTTGGCGCCCACGGGAATCGTGACCGCCACGCTGTTGTCGTTGAGGTACCCGAAGTAGGCGACGAAGCTCGTCGGGCTGAGCTCCACGACACACTCGAGAATCGGGCGCACGGCGAGCGTGGGACCAGTCGTGTAGGTCACGGTCCGCGTCTGCGTGGACTGATTGCCCGCGGCATCCGTGGCCACGACCGTAATCGTGTTGGTACCAACGACCAGGGGCACGCTCGTCGAGAACGCGCCGCTGGTCACCGGAACGTTCGTGCCGTTCACAGTCACCGTCACCGCCGAGGCGTCAGTCACCGTGCCGGCCACCGTGGCACTCGCCGTGCCGGTGACGGAGTTGTTGGCCGGGCTCGTCAGCGTGAGCGTGGGCGCGGTGTTGTCGACGGTGACATTGCGGGTGGCGGTGCCCGTGCGGTTCTGCGCGTCGCGTACCGTGGCCGTGAGTGTGAGCGCACCAGCGGCCAGGCTGCTGAGCGTGGCCGTGTAGCTCGTGCCCGTCACGGTGGCGTTCACGCCGTTCACCGTGACGGTGTTGGGTGGCGTGCCACCAGCGATGGTGCCCGTCACGACAAGGCCAGTGCCACGCACGACGGCCCCGGCGGCCGGCGTGGCAATCGTGACGGTGGGCGCCGGCTGCGCGGCACAGGCCGTGGAGGTCGAGGACGCCGTGGCGGTGCGCGTCTGGTTGTCTGGACCGCGCAGGGTCCACACCAGGTTGCTGCCGTTGAAGGCCACGCTGAAGGCGGCATTCGGATAGAACGGCGTGCGGCCGGGCGCGAAGACCGTCGGTTGCCCGCGACCTTGCGGCGTGGGCGTGAAGCGATTGTTGGTGCCGATTGCGATGGTCGTGGCGACGGTGTTCTCGTTCAGGTACCCGAAGTAGGCGCGATACTGCCCGCCGCCCAGGTTGGCCACGCACTCGAGAATCGGGCGCACGGCGCCCGTCGTGGTCTGTTCTTCGACCGTCGTGCCGCCGCCGGCCTCGACTTCGACCGCCGCCGTGTCGGCCGTGTTGCTCATCGCCGCCGCCAGCGGTGCCGCCGCCGCGCGTGGGGCCACAACCACTCGCGGCGCCGCGAGGGCCGACGAGTGCCAGAGGAACAGACAGGCGAGCAGACGCGCCGTCGCGCGCCTCGTGGTGGAAGAGAACCGCTGCGTCATGACTACCGGATCCAGCTCGACAACACGGCGCGCAGTTGCGCCTCCGACATACCCGCGGCAGACCGCATCCAGTGGATGCGGTCGTCGCGGAGCCCGACCAGCAACGGCGATCCGGACACGCCCAGTGCCGGAAGGAGCAGGCGTGACGGGTCCAGCACCCATTCAGCCCTGCCGAGATGGACGTGCCTGGGCTGCACCGCGAGCACCTGAGCCGGCGTGCCGCCAGACAGCGCGATGACCACTCGACTCATCTCGCTCGACGGCACGGCCGTGTCCAGTGTCGTGAACAGCGCCCCACACGGTGGACACGAGCCGGGCGACACCACCATGACCCAGGCGCCCGCCCGTACGAGCGCATCCGTGGTCTGCGGCAGGCCAGCGGTGGTCGCCACGGTCAGCGATGGCAACGAGGCCGGCGCTTGGGTGGTGACTCTTGCCGCGCCCGCAATCACGCCGGCCACAGCGAGCAGGATTGCAATCGAGGACTTCACGCAAGGAGACAGGCAGTTGGTGCTCATGGCAGTGTGAGAGTCACAGTGGCCGGCACGCCGTTGACGAGCGTCACGGTCGCGTCGCGGAGGCGGCCGCCGCTGATCGCGCGCACGCCGAGGGTGCCCACGGGCCACCGGGGGACGACGGCAACGCCGTTCGAATCTGCGATGACTTCGTGGTCGAACGAGAACGAGCCAGGCACCGCCACGAGTACTCGTGCCCCAGCGGCCGGCGAGCTGTCCGCATTCAGCACCGTCACCGTGAGCGACGTGGCACGGAGGGCCAGAGTGGCCGTGGCCACTTCGCCTTGCGACGTGAGCGTCACGTCCACGTCGGCGCTCGAGAAGTTCCCACTCGTCGCCCGCACCTGCCAGGTGCCCAGCGGCGTATCCGGGAGGCTGTAGGCGCCAGCCGCATCGGCCACGACCTGGCGGACGACGAAGCCGAAGGTCAGGAAGTCGACCTGCGCGCCGGCGACAGGCTGTCCCACTTCGTCGAGGACAACACCACTCACCACTCCGGAGGGCGCCAACTCCACGTCCACGGCGATGGTGCCACCGTCAGTTGTGAGCTGACCAACGGCGGAGCCATACACGAGCGTGCCGGGGACATTCGCGTCGACGAACACGTCACCCACCGACACATACGGCGTGTTGTAGGCGCCTGCAGCGTCTGTGACGGCGTAGGTGGTTCCGCCCGCGTGAGACACCGTCACCGACGCACCGCTTACCGGAACGCCCGCGGCGTTCCGCACGACACCGGTGACCGTGCCAAAGGGCAGGAAGGTCACGTCGATCTGCGCCGTCGTGTTCGGCCCCGCCAGCACACCGCCAGCGAACGCGCTGACGCTCGTCGGCGTGACCGCCGTGACCGACAGGGAGCCTGGCACGACATGCAGGACCGTGTAGGCGCCCTGCGCGTCCGTCACCACGGACCGCCCCGCACCGCCACCGTCACTGTAGACGAACACGTCGAGCCCGGGCATGGGCACCCCTGATGCCGTACGCACGGTTCCGGAGACCGTGCCGGTTGGCGGCAGCACGAAGTTGGCGATGACCGGATTCTGCACGTCGACCACGGTGACGGTGAGCGGGCCGGACGACAATCCGGAATCAAGGTCCTGCGCCGTGACGTCGACATCCCCCGCCAGCATCCCCGCAATCACGTAGCCGCCCGGCACGCTCGGATCGGGAACCCCGATGTAGGGCCAGCCCAACTGCGTGCCATCTGCTCGCGGAGCTGTGGCCGGCGAGCCGTCCTCGAACGTGATCACGCCTCGGATGATGCCGACTGGTATCACGACTGTGATGTCGAGCACCTCGCCGTCGGAGGTCATCGTGCCCGACTGCGTCACCGTCCCCTGGCCCTGGGGGACGAACACCATGGCCTCGAGGTGACCGTTGAGACCAGTGACGCCGGAGAACACGGCGATGCCGAACTCATCGGCCGACACGCTACCCTCGCCAACCTCCAGATTGAAGAGCTGCGCGAACGGCACGGGCGTCACGCCGTCCGCGGCGAGCACGCGAACCCGGAGCGTACCGATCGGTGATTCGGTCAGCGTGATTTCGCGCACCAGTCCGAAATCCGCCGCGGTCAGCGTGCCGCTCGCCTGTGAGTAGGCGCGACGCGATGACGAATCCGGATACGCCGTGACCGTGAAGTTTCCGACGACGGCATTGGCGAAGACGACGTCCCCAGCGGCATTGGTCACGAGCGTCTGCTGGTTGCCGCTCGCGGGCTCGTAACTCACCTGGGCGCCCGCGACGGGCGCACCCGTGGTCGTGAGGTAGCGGACCCGGATGCTCGCCGGGGCGAGCTGCACCGTGAACGAGCGCGTGATCGTGGCCGCATTGCCGGCGGTGTCGGCCACGGTGGCCGTCAGCGTGTGTACTCCGCCGGTAAGCGGCGACGTCGGCGTCGCGCGCAGCGTGAACGCGCCGAAGCCCTGACTCAGAAGTGTGGTGGTGAGTGCAACCCCGTCCACCGAGATCGCCGCCGTGGTGCCACTGAGCGGGCTCAGCGCATCGGACGCCAAGACGTCGATCTGCGGCAGGGCCGAGGTGTAGACGGTCGTGTCGGCATACGTCAGCGTCGGCGGCTGCGTGTCCACCGTCGTGAACGTCCAGGTGTGTGGGAACGTCCGGACGTTGCCGGCGAGGTCCACGACATTGACGACCGTGGCGGTGTAGGTGGCGTCCGTCTGCAGTGGCGCGGACGGTGTGAACGTGAGGACGTTCGGCGCGCTGCGAGCAACCGTGCCCACCACCGGAGCTGCATTCCGTGCCACGGTGAACACGGAGGCAAGGTTGACATCCTGTATCGGCTCGGAGAACACGGCCGTGAGCAGCGTGTTCACCGAGACCTGTCGTGCGTTAGCCAGCGGCGTGACCGCCGTCACGACGGGCGCCGTCGTGTCGCCCACGGTCACGGTGACGGCAGGACCGAACGCGCTCCAATTGCCGGCCACGTCGAGGGCGCGTGCTGTGAGCACGTGATCGCCTTGCCCCCACGCGTTCACGGCAACCGGCGTCGAGAACGCCGGCGGGTGCAGCTGCGCCATGAACTGGCCGTTGCGATACAACTCCGTTCGGAACACGCCGGAGGCGGCGTCGGTGGAGGTGGCGCCGATCGTGACCGTCCCGGCCACCGACTGGCCGTTGGTTACGCCGGTCACCACCGCGGGCTCCGGCGCCACCGTGTCGATGTTGAAGCTCCACGACGTCGATCCCGTGTTTCCCGCGCGATCGCGCGCCGAGGCGGCGGCCGTGTGCGCGCCGTCGGCCAGCGGTGCCACTGGCGTGCCGAACACCACTGACGTCCCCTGCGTCGCGGGCACCGGCACGCCATCCACCGTCAACGTGTCGAATATGGCGTCGATGCCGCTCACCGGGTCCACGAGACTCGCGAGGACCTGTGGCCGTGGGTTGTTCGTCCAGCTGCCCGGGGTCGGGCTGCCAGGGGTCACGACCGGCGGCACGGTGTCGGTGGTCGCAAACGACGAGGTGAACGTCGTGGCCTGCGTGTTCCCGAGCTGGTCGCGCGCCCCACTCACGGTCACCGTGTAGATCGTGTTGTCGGGCCACGGCGCGTCGGGCACGAAGGTCGCGACGTTCGGCGCCGTCAGCGTCGTGGTGCCGCCCACTGGCACGCCCGCTGCGGTCACTGTGATGAGTGTGGCGAGGTTCGTGATCGGCGCGACCGGCTCACTGAACGAGACGACGACGGCCGACGTTCCGGGCACCTGAATCGCCGCGTTGAGCGGTGCCACGGTCACGACCGACGGCCCCGAGACATCAACGGTGCGGAAGCGGCTCGTGAACGCGGCCGCCGGCCGTCCGAAGATGTCCGTGAGCGCGGGCGTGATCTCGAAGGTGATCTCCGAGGCATCCGGCCAGCCGGTCCACAGCCCCACGGGTTGCGGTGTGATCGTGACCGTGCGGCCATCCGGGCTGAGGTTCGTCAGCCGGGGCCACCCGACGCCGTTGCGGCGCACCACGATGCCATTCACGGCGGCGGTGAGATTGGCGATCGGGTCGCTGAAGGTCATCACAATCGGCGTCGAGAGCGCGACGTCGAGTGCGCCGTCGGCCGGCGTGGCCGAGAGGGCCCGCAGCGGTGTGTCGTCGAGCACGATGTCGGGCGTGGTCAGCAGCTGGCCGTCCGTCGCCGCCGTGAGACCGGAGACGAGCCCGACGCCGCCCGTGAACGGGTCGTCGACGCGAATCGTCAGCACGCCGAGCGGAATGCCATCGGCCCGGAAGGTGCCGCCGGCCAGCACCGGCACGGTCACCCGCACGGCGCCGCTCGCGCCGGCAATCACCGTGACTTCGGCGCCGACCGCCGCGGTCGTGCCATCGGCCCGCAGCACGCGCCCGGTGACCGAGGCCGTGGGCTGGAGCGCGACATCGAGTGCGGCCGCCTGACCGGCCACGACGGCCCCGGCCGCCGACCCGCGCAGCGTGAAGCCGCCCACCACACTCGTCAGCGAGGCGGAATACGGCCCGGCGAGCACGGCCGGCAGCGTAAAGGTACCGGTGGGGCCAACGGCGACCGTATGCGTGTAGGGGAACGCGCCGGTGCCGCGTACGGTGAGCGTGCCGGCGACGGGCTGCCCACCGGCGGTGAGCGTGCGCCCCTGGAGGGCGCCCACACCGTTCAACTGCAGCGTCACCGTGCTCGTGGCGTTGCCGGTCACGGCTACCGTGGCGCGGCCGCGGTCGATCGTGCCGATCGACGTCACGTCGATCGTGGCCGCGCCGGCCGGGACTCGCAGGAAGCTGAAGCTGCCGGCGGCGTCGGTGGTCGTCGTCTGCGTGCCGCCACCAAGGTCGCCGACGCGGATCGACACTACGGCCGGGGCTGCCGGGGTCACGCCGTCGGCCTCACGCACGACGCCCGAGACGACGCCGGCTGCGCGCAACGCGACATCGAGCGTCAGCGTCGCGCCATCACCTGCCAGCGTGCCGGTGGCCACACCGGCCAGCGTGCCGCCGGAGAAACTTGCCGTGACGGTCACGGCCCCTTCGGGGACTCCGGGCACCGCGTACTGCCCCGTCGCGTCCGCCGTCGTGTTGACGCGGAACGTGCCAGACACCACCTCGACGCTGGCGCCATCCGGCGAGACACCAAGGCCGGTCACACGTCCACTCACCGTGCCCAGGCCCTGCGCCCGCACGTCGAGATCCACGATCTGTCCTTCGGTCGAGAGCGTGGCCGCGGCGACGCCGGTGCGTCCGGTCGTGGGGTCGAGCGCTTCGAGCCGCACCGGACCAGCCGGCACGTGCAGGAACTCGTAGCGTCCGGGATCGGTGCCGAGACTCGTCGTCATCTCGCCGATGGCACGGCCGGCCGCCAGCAGGCGCACCGACCCGAGGGCCACGGGCGTCGTCCCATCCGCACGCAGGAAGCGGCCGCGCACCGTCCCCGTCACCGTCAGGCTGACGGTCACCTCGATCGTCTGCCCGTCACCGGTCACCCACGCCGACGCCCGGCCGCCTCGGCCCAGGACATCCGATGCTTCGAGACTGATCGGCCCTTCGTGAACCCCCTGGAACGCAACGACTCCCTGTGTGGCCGGCTGCACGGCACTCTCGAACGTGAAGTTGGGGAACCCGTTCTCGCGCAGCTTCACTGCGGCGGCCGCCACGGGCACGCCTGCCCCATCGACCACCCGTACGCGCACGGTGTTGCGGCCCGTGAGGCGCGGGTTGAACACGAGATCGCGGCCGACGTTCAAGTAGACGATGTCGTAACTGAGCCCCCCGGTGCCCGGGTCGCGCACGGTCAGGCCGTAGCTGCCGGCGGGGAGCACGGCCGGGAACTCGAAGTGCCCGCTGGCATCCGTCGCCACCACCACATCGGGCAGCGGACCGTTGGCCGTGACCTGCACGCCGGGGCCGACAGGGGTCGTGCCGTCTGGCTGCAGCACGGTGCCCGACAGCACACCGCCCATCGTGTTCGTCATGCGCAGGGTGAACGTCAGCTCCTGACCGGCCGTGGCCAGCACGCCCGAGGCGCCCGCGGGCGCGGTGAAGAACGCCTGCGTCGCGCGTACGCTCACCGGCCCCACGGGCACACCGGTGGCGCGGAATTGCCCCAGGGTGTTCGTGCGCACCACATGCGAGACCCCGCCAACGAGCTCGCAGCCCGTCGGATCGTAGATGCGCGATCTGATCTCGACGTCGGCCCCGTGGACCGGCTGCCCATCAGGCGCCAGCACGACGCCCGAGACCACACCGTGCCCGGGGAAGCGCAGCACCGTACTCGCCGTCGCGCCGTCGTAGGGCAAGGACGTATCGGCCTGCGCGACGTCGATGAGGCCGGCGACCTGCCGGACACTGCGCACCCGAATCGCGCCCACTTCCAGGGTGGGCAGGATCGCGTGACCCGCGGCGTTGGTGTTGGCCGCCGCCAGGCCGAGGCACTGCCGTCCCGAGACCCGGAGCCCGGCGCGCGTCACATACACCTGCTGATTGGGCACGGGCTGTCCGGTGCCGTCGAGCAACAACACGTCGAGGGTACCGGCACCGGCCAACGTGACGACCACGTTCGACACGATCTGTCCGGGCGTCGTCAGCAGGACGTCGGCGACGCCGCGCCGCGATCCGTCGGCGGTGTAGGCGAAGATCTGCTGCGGCCCGCCCTGCGCCGGCACGTTGACCAGCGTGAAGGTGCCATCGGCCGCGGCCTGCACGCCGCGGCCGCCGAGCGTCACGACTGCGAGGGGCGCGGGCGCGCCGCCGGCGAACCGCACGACGCCCGACACCTGACCGCTGCGAAGTACGCTCACGACGAGGTCGCGCCCGGTCAGGACGTCACCGGGAGTCGCCGTGCCGGTCAGCTGCGTGCTGTCGCCCGTATCGAGCGTGACGCGGAGCCGGTACGCACCGGCCGGAATGGCCGACAGCACATAGGCGCCCGTCGCGGAGGTCTGCGCATAGCCCACGGGCGTGAACGGTGAGCCGGCGCGGAACGGATCGGGGACCTCGACGACGACGTAGGCCCCGCCAACCGGCGACACGACGCCGTTCTCGATCCGCCGCACCGTACCCGCCACGCTGAAGATGCCGGAGTTGAGGGTGATGTCCGCGGTGGCGGTGGCGCCCACGCCCGCAATCTGCGCCGTGGCCGTGCCGCTGCTGACGCCGGAGAGCGCCCGCAGGCTGACGCCACCCACGGCCAGGTCGTTGATCGTGAAGCGCCCGAGGCCGTCCGTCGTGGTCTGCCCGTTGAACTGCTGATCCAGCAGGCTGACGGCCACGACGGTCGCACCGGGCACGGGCGTGCCCGTGCCCGTGCGCACCGTGCCGGTCACAGCGCCTCGGCCGAGCAGCTGCAGATCGGCCACGACGCGTTCGCCGTCGTAGCGCACGAGGCCCGCCACGCTGCGCAAGGCGCGCGTCACCGGGTCTTGCGCCTGCACCTGCCACTGGATGCCGCACGGGTCCTGCGGCACATAGCGAAACGCGTAGGACCCGGTGGCATCGGTGGCCACGCGATGCACGGTGGTTGGCAGCGCGCGGCACTCGGTCCAGTCGGTGTTGGCCAGGAAGTAGACGTCGGCGCCCACGACGGGGGCGCCATCCGCGGCCACGATCCGGCCGGAGACGACCGCCCCCACGGTGGTGAGCCTAGAGCCGATCGCCGCGGTGGCCACACCGGCCGCCGTACCGCGCAGGTCGCGCATGCCGCTGATGCTCACCGTGCTCGGGAGGAACCGGCCTTCGGGTTGCGCCAGGGTGGCAAACACCAGCCGGCCCGACAACTGGCGGCGCGCGGAGAGCACCGCGTTCTGTGGAATCGCGTAGTTGGCCGCAACCGCCGCCGGCGCCGCATCGATCACACGATCGAAGAGGAACGCGATGTGTTTACCGAACGTGCCGGCAGTGGGCAGCGTCTCCGGGCCCACGATCGTGGCGGCGATGAGCTGCGGTGCCTGTGGCGTAATGGACTCGAGCACGAGCGGCGCGGTCGTGTCGAACGTGCCATCGCCCGTGAGGTCGATCTCGACCACCGGCGAGCCGCGCGCGGCGTCGATCGGCAGCCGCACGCGCGAGCCGGGCTGCACGGCCACGCCGGCGATGATCCCGCGGATGAACGAGCCGCTGCCGCTCGGAAAGGTGACCGTCATGTCGAGCGCGCCGGCGCCCGCGGCCTCGACCTGCACGGCATACGGACCGGCCTGCGGCGCGGTGACGAGGCCGAACACCGGGGCGTCCACAGCGTTGCCGAGCGGCACGACCACCGCTGAGCGCACCTGTCCCCGCGCCATGGCGTCGGGCTGCGCGATCGCGCGCGACTGCCGGCCGGCTGCATCGACGAGCGCGACCGCCATGGGGCCGCCGCTTGGCGCCACGCTGAACGACACGACGTCGAGCCCCGATGCGGCCACTTGTGCGAAGGCGCGCTCGAAGGCCGCGGCACTGCCTGCGGCGGTCACCGCCGGGGCCAGACTCGCACCGACCGCGAGGTCGAAGGCCTGCCCGGCATCGGTCTCCCGCAGGAGCTGGTCGAACCCGGCGTCCACCGGACTGCCGCCATGGAAGTCCACCAGCAGATCGCGAAGCGCGTCGAGCGCCGGCTGGCCCAGCGACTGCCGCAAGCCGGCCTCGGCGAGGGCGAGCGCCTTGTCGGTGACAACCTGCTTGCTGATGCGCCGCACGCCGGCGGGCAGTGTGCCAAGCGGCGCATTGGCCACGCTCCAGGCCTGACCGAGCACGCGCAGCGCCGCATCGACGATCGGGCGCGGCAGCACGTCGATCTGAGAGGGCAACACGAGCGTATCGGGCGACAAACGCACGCCGCGCTCACCCACGCCAATCGTGAACTGCAGATTGCCGGTGGCGCCCGGCCCTTCGAACTTCAGGTACGACGCCGTGACCTGCCCGGTGCGTTCGGCGATGAACGTGAACGCCAGCGTCTTCGCATCACCGGGGGCGAGCGTGTCGATCGAACGCGATGCATCGCCGGTCAGGCGGGCGCCGCTCATACGCGCGGCGTCGAGCGTCATGCTGACCGCGTTGGCGAGGCCCTGCCCCTTGTTCGTCACCGTCGCGTAGAGCGTGAACGGCTCGTCGCGCCTGACCACTGACGGCACGGCAAAGCTCACATCGAAGAACGGATTGCGCACGAGCACGCCGCCCCTGGCGCGGCCCGTGATCGGCACCGAGCCCGTGGGCAGGCCGTCGAGCGTCGCGGCGATATCGAACGCGAGGTTGTGGAAGCCCTCGAGATCGCCCCGCACGAGGAACTCCGCCTGCCCCTGTTCGCCGGGCGACAGCACCGCATCGTCGTCGGCCGTCTCGGCGGTGCCGTCAGGGCCCAGCCCGCGCACGGGCATGGTGAGCGGCTGCACACCGCGCACGGTCTCGGCCCGCGAGAGGGGATCGTCGGTCGATCCGAGCACGAGGTCGGCACCCGGCGGCAGCACCATCGTTCCCGTGATGTCGCGTACGGTCAGGTTCGACGTCCCGGGTGCGCCATTCGCCACGAAGAGCTGCGCCGAGAAGAATTGCCGCAGGAAGCCCACGTCGCCCGGGATGACGAGGACACTCGGAATCCGGATGTCGCGCTCCTGCCCGTCGATGACGATCTTGTTGGCGCCCACCGGCAGATCGAGCAGCATCGGCACGATCGTGGGCACCTGCACGGGCACGGTCGCCGGCAGGTTGAGCGACGGCGCCGAGATGTAGCTCGGCACCGGCAGCCGGTCGGCCCCGAAGACGACCGGGAACGACACGTTGATCGGCCGCGACTCCAGCCGCAGCCCCAGCGTGAACTCGAAGCCGAGATAGTCGTCGCTATCGAGCACGATGCCCTTGTCGCGAATCTCCTGCAGCGTGAGCGCGCGCGTGGCGACCGACGTGACGAGCACCTGGTCGATGACCGTGACCGGCACGGTGGTGGGCGTCACATCGAGCACCGGACGGCCATCGCCGAGCGCGACGAGTCGCAGATTCGACAGCAGGTAGTCACCGCCGACAGCAAGCGCGGGCAGCGGCAGGATCAGGTCCGGCGCGGTGGTCGAGGCCGTGACGGCTTCCCGCAGCGTCACCGTGGCACCAAGGCCTGGCCCCGACAGCTCGCCGGCAAGCTCGAATGGGCCGAGCAGGCGCACGGCATCGGCGGGTGTCAGCGTCTGTCCGCCGCCCTGCACGCGAATGCGAACGCCGGAGGCGATGTTGCGTGGGACGGTCGGGTTCAGCGGATCAACGGCGGCGGTGAGCCCCACGAGCCGCAGTTGCATGTCGCCCAGCTTACGGAGGGCCTGCGCCTGTGCGGCGGGCGCCACGGCCACGAGCAAGGCCACGGCGCAGAGGCACCGCACGACCACGCGACGAAGAAGAGATGTGCGCAACGTAGATTCCCGCAACCGGCCGGTCAGAGGACGCGCGCGATCGACGGCGCGTCTCCACAGTTACCTGCATGCGGGACGAGAGGGGTCAGCGTGAGTCGACATTCGTCGCTGACGCTGACGTCCGCACATAACCAGGACACCAAGAACGGCGAGATTGTCACGATACGGCTGCACTGGTTGCAAGGAAAAATGCGTGCGCGCAGTCGATTCCGTGCAACGACACCGTCAGCGTGGCAGTTCTTGCGTACATTTTGCAGGGCCGAGCTGGACTTCTGCCGCGGAGCGCCTGATCGCCCGACCGTCCGTGGCGGCTACGGAACGGCGCCAGCCGCGCGCAGAAGATCGGCCATCGCCTCCGCCATCTTCCGGTAGCCCGCCGCGTTCGGATGGACGGCGTCGCTCCGCGTCTTGGCATCGTAGAGCAGCGTGCGCAGGATCTCGTCTTCGATCGGAAGCTCGAACTCGGCGGCGATGTCGGCGTAATACGCGACGGAGCCTGGGAAGAGCGGCGGCTTCGGTAGTCCGACGAGCACCACGGCGACGCCGCGCGCCCGGGCGAGCCGCACCATGTCCCTCAGATTGGCTGCCGTCTCCGCCGAGTCGATGCGGCGCAACATGTCGTTGCCCCCCATGCAGAGCAGCAGCAGCTTCGGTTGGACGGCGTCGAGTACGTCCGGCAGGCGGCGCAGGCCGTCGGCGGTGACGTCGCCAGGAACGCCAGACGCGACGACCCGGCGCCCGATGAGCTCGGCGAGCACCACTGGATAGGCCTCGTGAGCCTCGGCACCCGTGCCATAGGTCAGGCTGTCACCGAAGGCCAGCACCGTGTCGCCCTCGGCGAGTGCTGCAACGGGCGGCACGGCGCGGCCGCACGCACACGCCGCCCCGAGCCCCAGCACGACCACCACCGCGCGCCACGCGGCGTTCGCCCGCCCAGTGAGACTCACCGCTCCCCCATCACCTTCACCACCACCCGCTTCCGGCGCTGGCCGTCGAACTCCGCGTAGAACACCTGCTCCCACGGGCCCAGATCGAGATCGCCGTTCGTAATCGGCACGATCACCTGGTGCCCCATGAGCGTGCGCTTCAGGTGCGCATCGGCGTTGTCTTCGCCGGTCTGATGGTGGCGATACGGCAGGCCGGCCGGGGCCAGCTTCTCGAGCCACACCTGGAAGTCGTGGATGAGACCGTCTTCCCAGTCGTTCACGTAGACGCCGGCCGTGATGTGCATCGCCGAGACGAGCACCATGCCGTCGCGGACGCCGCTCTTCTCGACGATGGCGCGCACCTCGTCGGTGATGCGGATGAATTCCTGGCGGCGGGCGGTGGTGAACCAGAGATAGTCGGTGTAGGTGGCCATGGGCTCGGGGTCCTCGTGGGTGTCCGTATAATCATCGACGATGCCGCGCTGGTCGCCCGCCGACACGAGAATCGCCGCCATCGTGCTGGCCACGCTCGCGCTCGGCATCCCGCTCGACGCGTCGGGCGCCGCCTGGGCGCAGCCGTTCGTCTCCGCCGCGACCTGGACGGCGCTCCTCGCCGTGGCCACCCTGGTGGACGCGGCCGAACGCCGCGCCCTCGCCGCCTGCGTCGTGCTGGCCACCCTCGGCGAGCTGTTCCTGAAGGACGTCTGGGGGCTCTACGAGTACCGCCTCGGCAACCTGCCGCTCTTCATCCCGGCCGGGCATGCCCTGGTCTATGCCGCGGCGTCGCGGTTCAGCCGGGTGGCGCCGCCATGGCTGCCGCGGGCCGTGGTCGTGGCGTTTGCCGCCATCGTGGGCTATGGCGCCTGGCAGGGCTACGACACGTTCGGGCTGGTCTGGTTCGCGGCCTTCGTCGGCTACGTAGGGCTGAGCGCCAATCCCAGGCTCTGCGCCACGCTCTTCCTCTTCGCCTTCGCCATCGAGGCCTACGGCACCTCGCTCGGCGGCTGGCGCTACTACACGGTGGAGCCCTGGTTCGGGCTGACCACCACGAATCCGCCCGTCTGGATTGGCGCGATTTACTGCACGCTCGAGACCCTGGTGCGGGTGGCGGCCGGCCCGGCGCCGCGCGCGTTTCGTCTTGCGGCCCATCGACTGGCCGCGCTACTGTGATGGGCGCGATTCGGGCCGCGCATGCGGCCCGCGAAAGGATCCGAGACATGAGCGAACAGCACTCGCGACGTGAAGTCCTCCGCGGCGGCCTGGCCGCGGCCACCGTTGGCATGCTGGGCGTGCCCGACTGGGTGCTGCCCGCGCTGGCCCAGGGCGCCACCGTCGTGCCGTTCCTCGAGTTTCCCGAGACCTTCAACGCCAACCCGGCGCCCGACCGCCGGCTCTACGACACGCGCACGCTCCAGTCGTTCGTCACGCCGAAGGATCAGTTCTTCACCACGCAGCACTACGGGCACCCGGTGCTCGACGAAGCCACCTTCAAGCTCTACGTCGGCGGCCTCGTGAACACGCCGAAGAGCTACACCATCGCCGACCTGAAGAAGATGCCGAAGGGCGAGGTCATGTTCGGCTTCGAGTGCTCGGGCAACCGCGCGCCGGTGCAGGGCCTGTGCAGCAACGGCAAGTGGACGGGCGTGCCGCTCGCCGCCCTGCTCAAGGCGGCCGGCCTCAAGGCCGACGGCCGCGAGGTGGTCTTCCTCGGCGCTGATCACGGCACCGAAGAAGTCGAGTGGCGCACGCAGAAGTACAGCCTCGACCAGCAGTTCGGCCGCAGCCTGCCGCGCGACAAGGCGATGTCGGCCGAGCCGCTCGTGGCCTACGCCTACAACGACGAGCCGCTCACCCGCCATCAGGGCTTCCCGCTGCGCCTCATCGTGCCGGGCTACTACGGGGTGGCCAACGTGAAGTGGCTCTCCGAGATCCAGGTGCAGAGCGATCCCTACATGGGCAAGTACCAGGCGCGCTGGTACCGCACCGTGCGCGGCGAGATGATCAACGGCGAGATGAAGTGGATGGAGAACGCCGTCACCGCCATGCGCCTGAAGTCGTTCGTGGCCCGCGTCACGAAGGAAGCCGGCGGCCACAAGATGGTGGGCGTCATCCTGAACGACGGCACGCCGATCAAGTCGGTGGAAGTGCAGATCGACGGCGGCGCCTGGCAGCCCGCCACGATGGACAAGCAGAACACGAAGTACTCGTGGAAGCTCTTCCACTACGACTGGAAGGGCGCGACGCCCGGCGAACACACGATCGTGTCGCGCGCGACCGACATCAACGGCGTCGTGCAGCCCACGGAGAAGGAACTCGAGAACAAGAAGTCCTTCCTCGAGCACAACGCGCAGCATCCGCGGCGCGTGATGATCGCGTAAGGGCTCGGGGCTCGGGGCTCGGGAAGAAGGTTCACACGGGCCGCGGCGGCAGATGCCTCCGCGGCCCGATGTGTGTACGGGCCTCAGCGCGCGGCGAGCGTTTGTTCGAACACCGCCGGCAGGTCGGTTTTCGTCGCGCGCAGGATCTCGAGGGCGGCGCGGCGATCGGCCGGGGTCAGATGCCGGTACTTCGGCTCGGGCCGCGGCGCCGACAGCAGCTGCCACAGCCGGCGATAGGTTGCCTGGCGCACGGCCGGCGGCATGCCGTCGAAGGCGCGCGAGTAGATCGTATAGCTGAGCGGATACCGCATCACGCGGCCGTCGAGCTTCAGCTCGCGCAGCGATCGCCCCTGCGGATCCTTCGGGCCCTGCGCCACGAACCACTCCGCGAAGCCGGAGTTCCCCTGCACGGTGCCGAGCGGCACTTCATCCACGAAGAGCAGGTAGTCGGCCAGCTCCTCCACGGCCTCGCGCACGCGCGGCATGAGCGACGGCTCCTGCCCGGGCCCCACCGGCGCCTCCGCGTCCGCGCCCGCCACGAGGCGATGTTCCCAGCCTGCCCGCGTCATCAGGTTCATGGCGTGCAGCTGATGTTCGAGCACGACGAGCGCGGCGATGTCGCTCGTCGGCGTGAGGTAGTCGCCGATGTCGCGCACGAGGTCCGTGCCGGCGAGTGTCGTGAGCGGCTTCGGCGGCGCAGTTTTCTCCGGCGGCAGCGCGTGCGGCCCGATGAGCGGCTGGTTGCCCATGTGGCGCGGCGGCACCTTCGCGCCGGTCACGTACCAACCGCCGTAGCGGCGGTCCACCGGCTCGCGGTGGTCGCTGATGCCGCCGTTGGCGTAATCGTTGGTCGAGCGGCGCGGGAACGTGGTGAGCACGAACACGCCGGGCACGGCGCGCGTGTCCCACGACAGATGGCACGACAGGCACGTCTCCATGCGCGAGGCGCGCGGCGAGACACTTTCCGTCTGCGACAACTGATAGAAGACGGTGCCGAGCTTCGGGTCCTGGGCCGCCAGTTCGATGAGTGGCGCGCCGCGGATCCACGCCACCGACACGTTGTCGTTGAAGTAGATGGCGCGCGGGTTCTTCTCCGAGATGTGCGACGCCTGCAGGCTCGTGCCCGAATAGACGAGCGTCTGCGAACTGGCGTCCACGCCGAGCGCCGCGAGCACGGCCTTCAGGTAGCCGCGGCCACCGGGCTCGAAGGTGAGCGTGAGCTCGCCGCGCTCGAGCCGCGCGTTCAGTTGCGCGACGACGTCGGTCGGCGCCGTCGAGCCGTACTTGATCGCGGGATGGTGACGCGACTCGGGGAACGCGTCTGACCGCTGGAACGCCGCGCCCGTGGCGCCGCACCAGAGCGCCACGCACGCAAGAGCAAGGGGAAGGAAGGGCGCACGTCGCATCGTCGTCATCGGTCGGCGCCCGCCCCTGCGGGCGCCTCCCCTCAAGTGTAGGCGACCGATGTCTGCGATTGTGTCCGCCGCCCTGTTCCCTGTTCCCTGTTCCCTGGTCCCTGGTCCCTGGTCCCTGGTCCCTGGTCCCTGGTCCCTGTTCCCTGTTCCCTGCCCTAAAGCGGGTTGTCCGGGAACATCATCGTGCGCCACATGTGCGCGGTCGGGCTGTTGTCGTTGCCGAGCCCTTCCTTCGGCTGCTTGAACTGCCGGCCGATGATGTCGAGGAACGGCTCGATCGACACCTTGGCGTTCGGATCGAACGCATAGAGGTCGTTCACCGTGATCATGCGCGCCTCAGATCGGAAGAGC
>NZ_JALHPM010000042.1:0-40584 GCF_022842525.1 Luteitalea sp. | reverse complement strand
CCGGCAGGCGCGGCCCCGCCGCATCCGGCGCTGCCGAGCGCAAGCATGAGGGCGGCGGCGCTGGCGGCGCTGGCCGTCAGCAGTCGACGGGAACTCGGGTGCGGCAGCAGACGGAGGGAGGTCAATCGCGTCATCGATCCACACAAGAGTACGACGGACCCCGCCCGCCTGCTTAGTCGCCCGGCCGGGTGTCAGCCCGGCCGGGCAGACCGCCAGACCGGCCGGCGGCGCCTTCCCGCTTACAATCGACCCCGTATGCACCCCTGGCACGACATCTACGTCGACGATCACCTCATCGCCAAGACCTTCCCTGTCGTCATCGAAGTGCCGATGGGCAGCAAGAACAAGTACGAGCTGGACAAGGAGTCCGGCCTGATGCGGCTCGACCGGGTGCTGTACAGCGCCGTGTACTACCCGGCCAACTACGGCTTCATCCCGCGGTCGTTCTGCGACGACGGCGACCCGCTGGACGCCCTGGTCCTCGGCCAGGAGCCGGTGCATCCCCTGACGGTGGTGCAGGCCCGGGCCATCGGCGTCATGCGCATGCGCGACGAGAAGGGACTCGACGACAAGATCATCGCCGTCAGCACCCTCGACCCTGCCTTCAACGACTACAGCACTCACACCCAGTTGCCGGGCCACACGCTGCGCGAGATCAAGCGGTTCTTCGAGGACTACAAGACCCTCGAGAACAAGGCCGTCGAGGTCA
The DNA here is from genome assembly GCF_022842525.1 of Luteitalea sp. Taxonomy (NCBI): domain Bacteria; kingdom Pseudomonadati; phylum Acidobacteriota; class Vicinamibacteria; order Vicinamibacterales; family Vicinamibacteraceae; genus Luteitalea; species Luteitalea sp. The sequence goes on along the minus strand of NZ_JALHPM010000042.1, from coordinate 39,875 downwards.
CGGACTTCCTCGGTCCCGAGGACGCGGTGACCATCCTGAAGGACTCGCTCGACATGTACCGTCGGCTCCGCCGCGGCGAGTTGTACGGCAAGTAGACCGTCGTGACCAGGGCCACGCCAGCGCTGTTGCAGGGCCTGTTCGACGCGTATCCGCCCTGGGTCAGGGCGATGCTCGCCGTCGTCGTGGTGCTGACCCTGGCGTACCTGGTGGCCGAACTGGTCACCCGCCTCCTGCTGGCCGGCGTGGCTCGGGTCAACCGGGACATGCCCGGCGACACGGTCGTGCGCAAGAACGCGCGGGCCGGTCTGCGGGCGGTGCGCGTCCTGGTCACGCTGATGGTGGGCGCGGTCCTGATCTTCCCGGCCATGGCGGTCGTCGGCATCCAGTCCAACGTCGGCCTCACGCCAGCACGGCTGGGCGACTGGATGACCGGGTCGGGGCTCCGCATCCTGCTGGTGGCGCTGCTGTCGTGGCTGGTCATCCACGTGGTCGGCCTGGTGGTGGCGCGCCTCGAAGCGTCGATCGGGACGGCGACGACGGTCAACGTGCTGGAGCGGGCCAAGCGGGCCCGCACGCTCGGGACGCTGGTCCACAACACCGTCTACGTCCTGGTCTCGACCATCGCGCTGCTGATGATCCTGCGCGAGCTCAACGTCGACATCACCCCGATCCTGACCGGCGCCGGCATCGTCGGGCTCGCGGTCGGGTTCGGCGCGCAGTCGCTGGTGAAGGACATCATCAGCGGCTTCTTCCTCATTCTCGAGGATCAGGTGCGGGTCGGCGACGTGGCCAACATCGACGGCACGGGCGGTCTGGTCGAGCGCATCACGCTGCGCACGATCATCCTGCGCGACGAGACCGGCACGGTTCACGTCTTCCCCAACGGCAACATCCAGCGCCTGTCGAACCTGACCAAGGACTTCTCGTTCTACGTGACCAGCGTCGCGGTCGCCTATCGCGAGGACACCGACCGGGTGACGACGGTGCTGGTGCAGGTGGCGGATGCGCTGCTGGCGACGCCGGAGTTCGGGCCCTTCATGCTCGGCCCGCTGGAGGTGCTGGGGGTCGACCGCTTCAGCGAGTCCTCGGTCGACATCAAGGTGCGCCTCAAGACCATCCCGAGCAAGCAGTGGGTGGTCGGACGCGAGTTCCTGCGACGCGTCAAGCGCGCGTTCGACACCGAGGGCATCGAGATTCCGTTTCCCTATCGCAACGTGGTCATCGCGCCGACGCATGACGGCCCGCTCGGAGAGCGGGCCCTACCCACGTCGGCGACACTCCCCACGACGGGCGACCCGAAGGCATGAGTCCGGCGGTCGCGTTCGGCCTCGCCATCGGCCTCGGCGCGTGCCTGCTCTTCCAGATCCAGTTCCTGCTGGCCAAGCTGATCCTGCCGTGGTTCGGCGGATCGCCGTCGGTGTGGTCCACGAGCCTGGTCGCCTTCCAGGTGCTGCTGCTGGCCGGCTATGCCTATGCGCACGCGATCGCCAGCCTGCCGCGACGGGCGCAGTGGCTGCGCCATGTCGGCGTGATTGCCATCGTGCTCGGGCTGCTCGCCTGGCGCGCCGTCACGTGGCCGTCGCCCGTCACGCCTGGTGACGGCTGGAAGCCCGATCCGGACGGCTCCCCCATCGCGCAGATCCTGCTGCTGCTGACCGGGGCCATCGGCTTGCCGTTCGTGCTGCTGGCCAGCACGAGTCCCCTGCTGCAGCGGTGGTACGCGGACCGATTCCCCGAGCGCTCGCCCTATCGGTTGTACGCGCTGTCCAATCTCGGGTCGCTCGGCGGCTTGATCTCGTATCCCCTGATCATCGAGCCACGGCTCGACCTCTTCCAGCAGGGGCGCTGGTGGGCGGTGGCGTACCTCGTGTACGCCGGGGCCGTTCTGGCGTGCGCGCGCAGCGTGCGCAGCGTCGAAGTCAGTCGGGAACCGGGAACCGGGAATCGGGAATCGCCAGACGGGAGTCCGGAGGCGGACGCGCTGCCCTCGGTCGGGGCGCAGGCGCTGTGGTTGCTGCTCGCCGCGATCCCCGCGGCGCTGCTGCAGGCCACGACGACGAAGATCACGCAGGACATCGCGGCGGTCCCCTTCCTGTGGATGGTGCCGCTGGCCATTTACCTGGTGACCTTCATCATCGCCTTCGAGATGCCGCGGCTGTTCCGCCTCGAGTGGCTGACCCTGGCCGTGGCCCTCGGCATGGCGGCGGCGCTCCCCGAGTGGAGCACCCGCGTCACGCTCGCGACCACACTCGGACTGCTCGGACTGGTCGGCTGGTGCTTCCATGGCGAGCTCGCGGCACGCGCGCCCGCGCCACGGCACCTGACCCGCTACTTCCTGCTGGTCTCGGCCGGCGGCGCGCTCGGCAGCGCCGTGGTTGCGCTCGGCGCCCCAATCGCCTTCGACGGGCTGGTCGAGTACCCCCTGACGCTGATGGCGGCGGCGCTCGTGCTGGGCCTGGTGCACGTGACGCGCGCCGAACATCTCACGTCGCGGTGGGGAGCACGCATCGCCCGCATCGCCGGCGTGATGCTCGCGGTCCTGGGTGGCGTGATCGGCGGCAAGACCGCACTCGGATGGGTCGAGCTGACCTCCGACGCGGTGTTCACGTCGCGCAGCTTCTTCGGGGCGCTCCGGGTGCGCGAACAGGTGTTCGACACCGGCGAACGGTATCGACGCCTGCAGCACGGCACCACCCTGCACGGCCTGCAGTACCTCGCCGGTGACAAGGCGAAGGTCGCCACGACGTACTACACGACCTCCAGCGGCGTCGGCCAGGCGATGAGCGCCCTCGCGATGCTCGAACGCCCGGCACGTGTCGGCGTCATCGGGCTCGGCGTCGGGACGCTGGCCGCCTACGGCCGTCCTGGGGACGCGTTCACCTTCTTCGAGATCGATCCCCAGGTCGTCGCGCTCTCGACGGCGCCGACGCCCTTCTTCCGCTACCTGCGCGAGTCGGCCGCCCGCATCTCGGTGGTCGGGGGCGATGCGAGGCTCAGCCTCGAACGGGCGCGTCCCCACGGCTTCGACGTGCTGGTGGTGGACGCCTTCAGCAGCGACTCGGTCCCGGTACACCTGCTGACGCAGGAGGCCTTCGCGCTCTACGCGCGCCACCTGCGCGACGCGCGCAGCGTCCTCGCGGTGCACACCTCCAACCGCTACCTGGAGCTCGAGGGCATCGTGCAGGCCAGCGGTGCACAGGCAGGCTTCCACGCCGTCGAGGTGGTCAACGACCTCGTGGACAACGAGAGCGAGCGGAGTACCTGGATGCTGCTGGCCCGCGACCCCGCGGCCCTGACGGCCTTCGGTGAGGCGTGGGCCGGAGCGCAGACGACGCCGTGGACCGACGCCGCCAGCAACCTGCTGCAGACGGTGCGGTGGTAGGCGCGTGATCGCCGTCGAGGCGGCCTTCGTCGTGGCCATCGGTCTCGGCGCCTGCCTGCTCTTCCAGATTCAGTTCCTGCTGGCTCGCCAGATCCTGCCCTGGTTCGGCGGGGCGCCCGCCGTGTGGTCGACGAGTCTCGTGGTGTTCCAGACGTTGCTGCTGGCCGGCTACGCCTGGGCGCACGGCATCGCCCGCCTGCGATCGCGGCGGCGCCAGGTCGTTGTCCACGTCGGCCTGCTGACGACAGCGCTGGCCCTGCTGGCGTGGCGCGCCCTGGTGTGGCCGTCGCCGGTATCCCCGGATGACAGTTGGCGGCCTCAGGACGTGACGGCCCCGATCACCGCCATCACGCTGCTCCTGGTCGTCGCCGTCGGTGTGCCCTTCCTGGTGCTGGCCAGCGCGAGTCCGCTGCTGCAGCGCTGGCGCGCGGATCTCGGCAGCGACGCCTCTCCCTATCGCCTGTACGCGGTGTCCAACGCCGGCTCGCTGGCGGGGCTGTTGACCTATCCCGTGCTCGTCGAGCCGCACCTGGATCTGAGGCAGCAGGGCCTGTGGTGGACGCTGGCCTTCGTGGCGTTCGGGGGGGCGCTCGCGCTGTGTGCCTGGCAGGTGTGGGGCGAGCGTGACGGCCCGTTCGGAGCACGGGCCCTCCCCACAGGCCCTTCCGCGGGCACCGCCACGGAACGGCCGTGGCACGCCGGAGTCGCGGTGTGGCTCGTCTTGGCGGCGGTGCCCTCGGCGCTGCTGCAGGCCACCACCACGCGCCTCACGCAGGACATCGCCGCCGTGCCGTTCCTGTGGATGGTGCCGCTCGCCCTTTACCTCATCTCGTTCATCGTCGCCTTCGAGCGGCCGGCGGTCTGTCCACTGGCGCGGCTGGCACAGGTGATCGTCGTCGCGGCGATCGCCTCCCTCGCGCCGTGGGCCATGCCTGTGCAGCTGGGGCTGACGCTGCTCCTCCTGTTGGTGGCGGGCCTCGCCCTCCACGGCGAACTGGCCCGGCGAGCGCCCGACCCGCAGGGGCTGACGCGCTACTACCTCGTCATCGCCGCCGGCGGCGTGCTGGGCAGCGCGCTCGTGGGTTTCGGTGCGCCCCTGGTGTTCACGCGCGTCATCGAGTACCCGCTGACCGTGGCGGCGACGCTGCTGGTGCTGGCCGTGCACCTGTTCAGTCAGGCTCGTCACCGACCGCCGGTGGCCCGGCGCCGGACACGCCTGCTGGCCGAGGCGCAGGTCCTGGCCGGACTCGTCCTGCTGGCGGCCACGGCTGCCGACGCACGGCTCGTGGCCGGACAGACCACGCACGCCTCGCGCAACTTCTTCGGCACGGTGCGCGTGCGCGAACTGGCCCTGCCTGACGGCGCCGCGTACCGTCGATTCATCCACGGGTCGACGCTGCACGGCGTCCAATGGCTCGCACCGGATCGGCGTCGGGAACCCACGGCGTATTTCACGTCGTCGAGTGGGGTGGGCCGGGCGATGGCGATGGTCGCGGCGCGCCGCGCCGCGACGCGCGTGGCGGTGATTGGCCTCGGCATCGGCACGCTGGCCGCGTATGGCCGCCCGGGCGATACGTACACCTTCTACGAGATCGACCCGCAGGTGGTGGCGCTGTCGGAGGGCGCGCGGCCGCCCTTCACCTACGTCCGCGACAGTCCGGCGCACATCGACATCGTGGTGGGCGACGGTCGCCTGGCCCTCGAACGGACGCCGCCGCTCGGCGTCGACCTGCTGGCGATGGATGCGTTCAGCAGCGATGCGGTGCCGGTGCATCTGGTGACGCGCGAGGCCCTCGCGGCGTATGCCCGCCACCTGCGCGACGACCGCAGCCTGATCGCGGTCAACGTCGCCAATCGCTACCTCGACCTCGCCGGGATCGTCACGGCCGCCGGGCGCGAGCAGGGCTTCCACGCCGTGCTCGTCGAGGGCGACGCCGGCCCCGGGCTGGTGCAGGCCACGCGCTGGTTGCTGCTCTCGCGCAGCGCCGACACGCTGCAGCCGCTCGGACGGCCTCACGTCAGCCGCGAGGCGCCGTGGACCGACGCCTTCAGCGCGCCGTGGCGAGCAATTCGGTGGTAGGTCGCGGTCCGAGGCTGTAGGCTACGGGGTGTGCTGACCGTCCCCGAAACCCTCGAAGGCTGGTGCCTCCTGCACCAGATGTTCCGCGTCTCCTGGCCCGCGCTCGTGCAGGCCACCAACGATGAGCGCGCCGAGCTGGCGCAGGGCCTGCGCGAGTTCCTCGAACGCGGGTCGGACACCGACGGCACGACGATCGCGGTGGCCATGCTCGGCCACAAGGCCGACCTCATGCTGGTGCATGCGCGCCGGTCGTTCGACGCGCTGGTGCAGGCCCAGCTCGATGTCGCCCGCCTGCCGATCGCCGAGGCCTTCGAGGCCACGACGTCCTACGTGTCGGTCGTCGAGCTCGGCATGTACGACATGACGGCGAAACTGCACGAGCAGCTCACCGCACAGGGCCTCGAACACGGCACCGACGACTACCGGGCGGCGCAGAAGGCGGCGATGCAGGTCCAGCACGGCCGCGTCAGCAGTCGGCTCTACACGGCGTTCCCGGCCCGTCGCTACGTCTGCTTCTATCCGATGGACAAGCGGCGGGGCGAGATCAAGAACTGGTACAGCGCGCCGTTCGAGACGCGGGCGGCGATGATGCGCGAGCACGGTCACATCGGTCGTCTGTATGCCGGCGAAGTCACGCAGATCATCTCCGGGTCGATCGGCTTCGACGACTGGGAGTGGGGCGTCGACCTGTTCGCCGACGACCCGGTGGTCTTCAAGCGGCTGATCTACGAGATGCGCTTCGACGAGGCCAGCGCAGACTACGGCGAGTTCGGCCCGTTCTACACCGGCGTGCAGTTCTCGCCGTCGGAGGTCGCGGCCTGGGTCGAGGGCACGACCCCCGCGCTAGTACCCGCCGCCGGCTGACGCGGCCACCGGGGCCCCCTTGGACTCCTGCACGATCTTGACGCCCGCGCTGGCGCCGAGCCGCGTGGCCCCCGCCTGCACCATCGCCTGGGCGCCGGACAGGTCGCGAACGCCGCCGGCCGCCTTCACCCCCATCTCGTCGCCCACCACACGCCGCATGAGCGCGACGTCGGCCGGCGTGGCGCCACTCCGCGCAAAGCCGGTGGACGTCTTGACGAAGGTCGCCCCCGCGGCCTTGGCCAGCGTGCACGCGGTGACCTTCTCCTCGTCGGTCAGCAACGCGGTCTCGATGATGACCTTGCTCACCACGCCCGCGGCGCGACACACGTCCGTGACGGCGTCGATGTCCAGCTTGACGGTCCGGACGTCGCCGGACCTGAGGGCGCCGATGTTGATCACCATGTCGACTTCGGTGGCGCCGTCGAAGATCACGCGGCGGGTCTCGTACTGCTTGACGTCCGCGGTCGTGGCACCGAGCGGAAAGCCGACCACGGTACACACGCCGACGGGACTGCCTCGCAGCAACCGCGCCGCCAGCGGCACCCAGGTCGGGTTGAGGCAGACCGTGGCGAAGCCGTAGTCGCGCGCCTCGCGACAGAGGGTCTCGATCTCGGCCTGCGTGGCCTCCGGCTTGAGCAGGGTGTGGTCGATCAAGCCCGCGACGCTGCCGGCCGGGGCGCCCGAGGCCTGCAGCCCCAGACGGGTCGCCCCCGCATCGAGCACGCCACGCAGACGGTCCGGGCAGCACTCGCCATGCACGTCGTGACAGGGGCAGCGGCCGCCGGGCGCGAGGCCCCCCGCCGCGCGCAGGACCTCCTCCGTGATGATCTGCACGAGGCGTTCGACGTCGAAGGGCGTGTAGGACATATCTCGTTGGGTAGGGCCCGTTCTCCGAACGGGCCGTCAGCGGAAGACATTCGTTCGAGCCGAAGGGTGGTCTGACGGTGACGGCCGGCTCGGAGAGCCGGCCCTACCCATCGCGAGCCGGCCCTACCCGCCGTGCGCCGGCCCTACCCGGCCCTGGTCTTGTCGAGGCGCTGCAGTTTCGCCAGCCGCCGGATGTACCGGGGCTCGGTCATCGGCGTCGTGAGGAACGTGTGCACGATCGCCAGCGCATCGGCAGGCGACAGCAGTGTCGCCCCGAGCGCGATCACGTTGGCGCCATTGTGCTGGCGGGCATAGCTGGCCAGCGTCTCGTTGAGGCAAAGGGCGGCACGCACGCCCGCCACCTTGTTGGCCGCCATCGTCGACCCGAGGCCGGCGCCGTCGATGACGATGCCCGCATCGGCTTCCTTGCGCACGACGGCGAGGCCGACCTGCTCGGCGATGTCGGGGTAGTCCACCGGCACGGGGTGCGCGCCTTCGGGTCCGACGACCTGCACGGCCAGGCCGCGCCCGCGCAGCGCGGTCACCAGGTGCTGTTTGAGTCCGACGCCCGTGTGGTCGCTGCCGATGATCACCCGGCGGACCGTGGCCACCGGCACCAGGTCGGCGCCGTCGCCGTCGACGACCTGGTCGGCACGCAGGACGGTGATCCGGCGATCGCGCAGCGTGTCGGCCGCCAGGGGCGTGATGTGCCCCTTCGGCAACAGCTCCACGGTGCTGCCCTCGGGCAGCATGCGCGCGTCAGCCTCCGTGATCATTGCGAAACGTGCCATATGTGCTAGCCTGCCGCGTCGAATGGCCCTCGATCCCGAGAACCTGCCCAGCCACCCCACCCCGCTGCTGACGCAGGAGGCCATCGCCTCACGGGTGGCCGAACTCGCCGCACAGATCCGCGCTGATTATGCCAGCACCCGCGACCTGCACATGGTCTGCGTGCTGAAAGGCGCCTTCGTCTTCTTCTCCGACCTCGTCCGTCAGCTCGATCGGCACGTCACCCTGGACTTCATCGTCGCCTCCAGCTACGGCAAGGCGACGCGGTCCTCCGGCGAGGTGCGGCTCATCAAGGACCTCGACACGGGCATCGAAGGCCGCGACGTGATGATCGTCGAGGACATCGTCGACACGGGGCTGACGCTGACGTACCTGACCGAGGTCTTCAAGGCGCGTGGGCCACGATCGGTGAAGACGGCCTGCCTGCTCAGCAAGCCGTCACGGCGTCAGGTCGACGTGCCGGTCGACTACGTCGGGTTCACCATCGAGGACCGCTTCGTCATCGGCTACGGCCTCGACTACGCCGAACGCTACCGGAACCTGCCCTACATCGGCGTGCTGGACGAGGGGTAGGGCCGGCTCTCCGAGCCGGCCGTGAACGGCCCGTTCGGAGAACGGGCCCTACCCATCACATGTCACGTGTCGACTTATCGGGGTAGCGCTGCCTTCACCCGCTCGGCCATCTTCTGAGCATCCGCCACCACCGCGCCGGGCACGAGCGTCTTCACCACCCGCTCGTGCATCAGCACGCGACCGTTGACGATCGTCGTGCGCACGTCGCTGCCCTTGGCCGCGTAGACCACCTGGGCGACGGGATCGAACATCGGCTGCAGGTGCGGGGCCCGCGTGTCGACGACGATGACGTCGGCGCGACGGCCGACGGTCAGTTGTCCGATCCGATCGCCCATGCCGAGGGCCTCCGCGCCCCGCCGGGTCGCCATCTCGAGGACCAGCGCCGCCGGTGCCGCCGTCGGGTCCTTGCGCACCACCTTCTGCAGGAACGCCGCCTGGCGCATCGCCTCGAACATGTCGAGATCGTTGTTGCTCGCCGCGCCGTCGGTGCCGAGACCGATGGCGACCCCGGCGTCCACGTACCCGGCCACCGGCGCCGCGCCGCTGGCCAGCTTCATGTTGCTCTCGGGATTGTGCGAGATGGCGGTGCGCGAGGTGGCCAGCGTCGCGATGTCGGCCGGCGCCAGCCACACCCCGTGCGCGGCGAGGACATGCGGCCCCAGCACGCCGAGCCTGGCCAGGTACGCCGTCGGCGACAGGCCGTGTGCCCGCAGCGAGTCCTCGCGCTCGGTGCTGGTCTCCTCGAGGTGGATCAGCACGGGCACCCCTTGCTCGCGAGCGAGACGGTCCACCGCCTGCAGCGTCGCCGCGCTCAGGGTGTACATCGAATGCGGCGCGACCGCGGGCGTCACGAGCGCATCCCCCTTGTAGCGGGCGATGAAGGTGCGGGTGCGGGCCAGCCCCTCCTCGGGCGTCTTCGCATCGGCCACCGGAAACTGGATGATGGTCTGGCCGAGCACGCCGCGCAGCCCTGCCTCGCGCACGACTGCCGCGACGTCCGCCTCGAAGTAGTACATGTCGGCGAAGGTGGTCGTGCCGCCGAGCATCATCTCGAGCGCGGCCAACCGCGTGCCAGCGCGCACGAACTCCGGCGACACCGTCTTGCCCTCGGCCGGGAAGATGTACTTCGTCAACCAGTCCTGCAGGTTGAGGTCGTTGCCAAGGCCGCGATAGAGCACCATCGCCGCGTGCGTGTGGGTGTTGATCAGGCCAGGCATCACGACCTGTCCGGTCGCGTCGATCGTCTCGGCGGCGCTGAAGCGGGCGGCGATCTCGTCAGGGGTGCCGACGCCCACGACGTCGCTGCCGGCGATCGCGATCGCCCCCGGCGTCAGGATGCGACGCTGGTCGTCCATCGTGATCACCGTGCCTCCGGTGATCACGATGGAGGCCTGCGACTGCGTGCTCGCGGCAGGCGCGGGCGCGGGTTCGGTGCCACGCGTCGGCGTCTGCCCGCACCCGGAGAGCGCAACTAGCGCGAGCAGCGCCGCGAGGCATCGATGGAGCGTGGTGTGCGTCACGTCATGTCTCCGGTGACGGCCCGTTCGGAGAACGGGCCCTACCCAACGCGCTTACACGTTGAAGCGGAACAGCAGGACATCGCCATCCTGCACGACGTACTCCTTGCCCTCGGAGCGCACGAGGCCCTGTTCGCGCGCCGGCTTCCACCCCCCGACGCGGATGAAGTCGTCGTAGGCGACGGTCTCGGCGCGGATGAAGCCCTTCTCGAAGTCGGTGTGGATGACGCCCGCGGCGGCGGGCGCCTTGTCGCCGGCGTGGATGGTCCAGGCCCGCACTTCCTTCTCGCCGGCCGTGAAGTAGCTCCGCAGACCGAGCAGCGTGTAGGCGGCCCGCGCCAGGCGGTCCAGGCCCGACTCGGTCAGGCCGAGCGAGCCGAGGAACTCCTGCCGCTCCTCGGGCTCCAGTTCGGCGAGTTCGGCCTCCACCTTGGCCGAGAACACCACCACGCCGGCATTCTCGTGCTCCTCGGTGATGCGCGCCTGCAACTGGGCGACGAACGCGTTGCCCTCCGCGGCCTCGTCTTCCCGCACGTTGGCGGCATACAGCACGGGCTTGGACGTCAGCAGGTTGAGGCCCTTGAACGCGGGCAGCAGGTCGTCGGTCGGCTCGTAGAGCCGTGCCGGCTTGCCGGCCTCGAGCAGCGTCTTGATCGCCTCGACCATGGCCATCTCGGCCTTGGCCGCCGCGTCACCCGACCGCGCCAGCTTGATCGACTTCTCGAGCCGCTTCTCCATCGTCGAGAGGTCGGCCAGCCCGAGTTCGATGTTGATGATCTCGCGGTCGCGCACCGGGTCCGGCGCGCCCATCACGTGCTGGATGTTCTCGTCCTCGAAACACCGGACCACGTGCACGATGGCATCCACTTCGCGGATGTTGTGCAGGAACTGGTTGCCGAGTCCCTCGCCCTGGCTCGCGCCCTTGACGAGGCCGGCGATGTCGACGAACTCCACGGAGGCCGGCACGACCCGCTCGGGTGCGACGAGTTTCTCGAGGCCGCCCAGACGCGGGTCCGGCACCATCACGATGCCGGTGTTGGGTTCGATCGTCGCGAACGGATAGTTGGCGACGAGCGCCCCGGCGGACGTGAGCGCGTTGAAGAGCGTGGACTTGCCGACGTTGGGCAGGCCGACGATGCCGAGTCGAAGCATGGAGTGGGGGCGCACGCTTCTGGCAGCCCATCTGCCTGCGCGCGAACCACTGAGTGTACCGTGACGGCCCCCTCCCCCGAATCCTGTAGGCGTCGTCCCACACGAATAAGCGGCGAAATTGCGCCCGTTTCCGGTGGAAATCACGGGTCGCCGGAGGGATACTGCCTCGACCGCCGGATTTCCGGCAGGAGCACAGATGCCAGACCCTCTCGACCGCCGCCTGTTCCTCACCGGAGCCGCGGCGACGCTCGGTGCCCTCCTCGGGGAGCGTGGTCTCTCCGCCGCTCACGTGACCGCGCAGGACGACGAACCGGTCTGGGAAGGTCCGCCCGTCAAGGTCGCGCTCATCGGCGTCGGCCCCTGGGGACGCGAGCTGCTCACGCACCTCGGGCGGGTGACGCCGCTGTCGCTCGTCGCCGTCTGCGACAGCTACGCCCCCTTCCTGAAGCGGGCCCAGCAGGCGGCGCCGAAGGCTCAGGCCCTCGCCGACTACACGGCCGTCCTGAGCCTGGCCGACGTCGAGGCCGTGATCATCGCGACCCCCACGCACACCCACAGGGAGATCGTCCTCGCGGCCCTGCAGGCGGGCAAGCACGTGTACTGCGAAGCGCCCCTCGCCTCGACCATCGAGGACACCCGTGCCATCGCCCTGGCGGCGACGGCCGCCGGTCGGCAGGTCTTCGCGGTGGGCCTCCAGGGGCGCTCGAACGCCCTCCAGAAGCATGTCTGGGAGTTCGTCAAGTCCGGCGTGCTCGGCGAGACGGCGCTCGTCAAGGCCCAATGGAACAAGAAGGAAAGCTGGCGCCGCGCGGCGCCGACCCCCGAACGCGAGACGCAGGTGAACTGGCGGCTGTCCAGGGTATCGTCGGCCGGGCTGCCGGGTGAGATCGGTATCCACCACTTCGACCTCATCTCCAGCTACCTCGGCACGCTGCCCACGGCCGTGAGCGGCTCGGGGGCCATCGCCGGCTGGGCCGATGGTCGCGACATCCCGGACTCGGTCACCTGCCTGTTCGACTACGGCAAGGTGATGCGCGCGACCTACGCCGCCACGCTCACCAGTTCGTTCGGTGGCAGTTACGCGACCTTCCAGGGCAACAACAGCAGCCTCCTGATTCGCGACAAGCGGGCCTGGCTGTTCAAGGAAGCCGATTCGGCCCTCCTCGGGTGGGAAGTCTATGCCCGCAAGGAACCGGTGCACGACGATGTCGGCATCGCGCTCGTCGCGGACTCCACGAAGATCCTCGCGGCCGGCAAGGAACCGGGCAAGGACGGGCCGGTCGAACCCGAGCAGGAGGCGCTCTATCTGGCCCTCGACAATTTCGCATGGGCGGTGCGCGGCAAGGCGCCGGTGAATGCGGGCGCGCTCGAGGGCCTGCACGCCACCGTGACCGCGATCAAGGCCCACGAGGCCACGCTCACCGGCCGTCGCATCGAACTCACCCCCGACCTCTTCTCGCTCACGTAGAAAAGAGCCCAGCCCCATGGCCACCGATCACACGCCGGGTATGTCCCGACGGGACTTCATCATCACCACGGCCGGCACCACGGCCGGCGCCGTGGCGACATCCATCGTCACCGCGAAGCCGGCGAGCGCCCTGCCGCAGACGGCCAGGTCGGCCGGTCGCGTGCTCGGCGCGAACGACCGCGTCAATTTCGCGGTCGTCGGCGTGAAGGGCATGGGCGGCGGGCATCTCCGCAACCTGTCGGGCGAGATGACGCAGAACGACAACGTCCAGGTCGTGGCGATCTGCGACGTGTGGGCGAAGGCCCGCGCCGCCGCCGTGACCAACGCCAACCTCACCGAGGCCCAGGCCTTCGCGCACTTCGACAAGATGCTGTCGGCCGTCGGCAAGGACCTCGACGCCGTCGTCGTGGCGACGCCAGATCACTGGCATGCGGCGCTGACCATCGCGTCGCTGCAGGCCGGCAAGCACGTGTACGTCGAGAAGCCGATGACCCACACGCTCGACGAGGCCTTCAAGGTCCAGAGCGTGGCCAAGGCCACCGGCAAGCTGGTGCAGGTGGGTTCGCAGGCCTGCTCCGACCCGAAGTGGCTCAAGGCAGGCGAACTCGTCAAGGCCGGCACGCTCGGCACCGTGCTGTGGGCCCAGGGCAGCTACTGCCGCAACAACCCCAGGGGCGAGTGGAACTACGAGATCGATCCCGAGGGCACGCCCGAGACGATCGACTGGCAGACCTGGCTCGGCCCGGCGCCCAAGCGTCCGTTCAGCGCCGAGCGCTACTTCCGGTGGCGCAAGTACTGGGACTACGGCAACGGCATCATCGGCGACCTCTGGCCGCACCGCCTCCACCCGCTCATGCTCGCGATGGACATCGACGAGTATCCGGCGCGCGTCGCCTGCATGGGCAGCGACATGGCGAAGACCGACACGGGCCCGGGCCCCGACGGCAAGCCGTGGGGCGAGCCGCGCGACGTGGCCGACACCACCCTCGTGATGGTGGAGTTCCCGTCCGGCAAGATGATCTTCCTCGCTGGCTCGACCACCAACGAGCGCGGCATCGACGATGTGATCCGCGGTAACAAGGCCAACCTGCTGGCGGGCGGCACGAAGCTGATGCTGCAGCCCGAGCGGCCGTACACCGACGAGATCGAGGCCAGCGACGAGACGCCGGAAGGATCGGGCGAATCGCCCCTCAAGCACATGCGCAACTTCGTCGAGTCGATGCGCGCCAACAGGCAACCCAACTGCGGCATCGAGCTCGGCTGCAAGGTGCAGACGATCGTCTCGATGGCCGAGACCGCCTATCGTCAGAAGCGTCAGGTGACCTTCGACGAGGCCAAGAAGCGGCTGACCTAGCGCCGCTGCCAACGCGAGGGGTCGGACCGTCCTCCGCCGATCCCTCGCCTGCGCCGAACGCGGGCTGTCTCCCTCACCGCGTTCGGCGCTTTTTGCGTTCTGCGTTCTGCGTTCTACTTCCCTCCCATGCGCCTCCTGCTCGCCACCCACGCCATGGCGACCCGGTTCGAACTCGTGCTGCACGGGGACGACCCGGTCCATCTGCGCGCCGCTGGCGAGGAGGCCCTCGCCGAGATCGCCCGCGTGGACGCGCTGTTGTCGGCCTATCGCGCCGAAAGTGACATCGGTCGCATCAACCACGATGCCGCCCGGCAGCCTGTTCGCGTGACGGCCGAGACCTGCCACGTCCTGCGTCGCTGCCTCGGACTCGCGCGCGCGTGCGACCAGGCGTTCGACGTCACCGTGGGACCGCTCGTGCGGCTGTGGCGCGCCGCTGGCGACACGGGGCGCATGCCGGCCCCAGACGCCCTCGCGGCGGCACGGGGGCGCGTCGGGGCCGCACGCGTGCTGGTCGACGCGGACGCGCTCACGGTGAGCTTCTCGGCGCCTGGCCTGTCACTGGACCTCGGGGCCGCTGGCAAGGGCCATGCGATCGACCTCGCGATCGCGGTGCTGCAGGACGCCGGGGTGACGTCTGCCCTGCTGCATGGCGGCACCAGCAGCGTCCACACCATTGGCGCGCCCCCCGAGGACCCGCGCGGCTGGTGGATCGGCTGGGACGGCCCTGGTGGCGGCGTCCACCTGCGCGATGGGGCCCTCTCCGTCTCGGCACCTCACGGGCGCGTCTTCCTGGTGGATGGCGAGACGCTCGGCCACGTCGTCGATCCCCGCACGGGTCGACCAGTGCAGCGCGCCGGTGCCGCGGGGGTCACCGGTCCGTCGTCATTCCTCTGCGACGCGCTGTCGACGGCGCTGCTCGTGCACGGCGCCGGCTGGACCGAGACCATGCGCACGAGGTTCCCCGGGTATGACGGCTGGGCCGGGGAGGCATCATGAGAATGCCGGGAATGCCGAATGCCGAATGCTGGAATGCCGGGCGTTGCAGGCAGGGCAAGCCAGCAGATAGAGTGCCGGCGTGGCCGTGCACCTCATCTCCCATCCCGTCGCGCAGGACCTGCTGACGCAGTTGCGTGACGCGCAGACTCCCTCGCCGCTGTTCCGCCAGTACGCCCAACGCCTGAGCGTGCTCATCGCCACCGAAGCGATGCGCGATCTCCCGACGCGCCCGGTCGTGGTGGACACGCCGCTCGGCCCGGCCGACGGCGCGCGCATCGCGTCGGATGTCGTGGTGGTGCCGGTGCTGCGCGCCGGCCTCGGGATGCTCGACGCGGTGCTCAGCGTGGTGCCGCACGCGCGCGTCGGGCACATCGGCCTGCAGCGCGACGAGGCGACGGCCGTGGCCTCGCAGTACTACGCGAAGTTCCCGTCGGGCCTCGACTCCAGTGTCGTCGTCCTCGTCGACCCGATGCTCGCGACCGGTGGCAGCGCCGTGGCGTCGCTGCAACTGCTGGCCGATCGCGGGGCCCGGCGCACGCGCCTGCTCTGCATCGTGGCGGCGCCCGAGGGCATCCGCGAGGTGGAGGCCGCATTTCCGGACGTCCAGATCTACACGCCCGCGATCGACCACCACCTCAACGCGCACAAGTTCATCGTCCCCGGCCTCGGCGATTTCGGCGACCGCCTCTACGGCACGATGTGAGCGGGTGATGTGACGTGACAGCCGGCTCTCTGTGGGTAGGGCTGGCTCTCCGAGCCGGCCGTCATCGTCAGACCCGTGCCCTGCGCCCTGCCGCTGACGGCCCGTTCGGAGAACGGGCCCTACCCACCACCCTCACGGGACGACGGGCGGCGGCGGCAGCGGAATCGTGCTGGGAACACGACCGGTCTTCAACGCCGCCTCGATCCACGCGTCCATGCGCAGGTTCTGTTCCGGCGTCGTGTTGTGGCCGGTGGTCAGGGCGAGCATCCACGACTTCGGCGCGGTGATGACGTTGAACGCCGCGAAGATGGACGTCGGCGGCACGGTCTCGTCGTTGTAGCCCCACGTATAGAGCCCCGGCGCCGTGACGCGACGGGCGAAGTTGACGACGTCGTAGTACGGCAGCGTGCGGAGCGCCTCGGGCGTCGGCTTCGGCCCGGGTCGGGTCGGGTGGAAGAAGTGCGGCCAGCCGCCCGCGCGGTTGTTGAGATATCCCGTCAGGTCCGCCAGCGCCGGGTAGATGGAGGCCAGCACCTTCACACGTGGATCGAGTCCCGCCGTCACGATGGACAGCGCGCCGCCCTGGCTGCCGCCGATGACACCGAGGTTGGTGCCGTCGAAGGTCGGCAGGCTCGTGAGCACGTCGTTGGCGCGCACGGTCGAGAGGTAGATGCGCCGGAAGACGAAGCGGTCGCGGTCCTCGACGTTGTTCATGAAGTAGCGCGACAGGCTCCCGGCCCCGAGCCCGGCGTAGACCTGCGGGTCGAGCGTCACCGGCAGGCCGTGAATCCCGATCTGGAGCGTGATGATGCCCCGCTGGCACTGCGTGAGCAGGCCGCGGTAGGGGCGCACGCCGGCACCGGGCACGTGCAGCAGCGCGGGGTACCGCCCCGGCGCGGTGGGCTCGCAGAGGATGCCGTAGATGCGGCTCGTGCTCGTCCCGTTGGCCTCGAGGCCCACGGTCTGGAAACTGACGTGCGAGACGCGGATGCCCGGGCCGCCATAGGCAGGCAATTCCTCACGCGTCAGCTCGATGGGAATGCGTGCGAGCTTCTCCTTGCCGTCGGCCCAGAACGCATCGAAGTCCGGCGGATTGGTGACGGTGGGCGCGATCGTCTGCGGGTCGAAGCCCGCGGTGCCGAGGCCGCGATAGGCGCGGCCCTCGTGCATGGCGGTGCCGATGCAGCGCAGGAAGCCCGGCGCGGTCATGGTGCCCGCCTCGATCGTCGACGGCGCCTGGCCGCTGACGATCTCGCGCGTCAGCACCGGCGGCAGCATCTCGGGCCCACAGCGCACGGTCACGGTGACGCCAGGGAGCGGATGGCCATCACGGCGCACGTGCACCGAGAACGACGCGGGCGCGCCGACGGCGTACGTCCACGAGGGGCTGACCGGCGTGACGAGGATTTCAGGGGTGCCGGTCACGGCGTCCTGGGCCTGCACGGGCAGGGCCAGGAACGCCGCAGGCAGCGCGGCGAGACCGAGGATCAGACGGGAGATGCGCATGGGTGCGCTCATCCTAGCCCGACTTCGCTCAGCCCTTGACGATGAAGCCCTTCGACGCGAGGTGGGGCCGCAGGCGCTCGCGCAGGTCGCCCTGCAGTTCGATGGCCCCGTCCTCGATGGCGCCGCCGGTGCCGCACAGGCGCTTGAGTTCGGTGCACAGGTCCTTGAGGAAGACGGCGTTGCGCGGCAGGCCATCCACCACCGTCATCGTCTTGCCGCCGCGCCCCTTCTTCTCCATCCTGAGCTTGGCGGTGACGCGCGCCGGCACCGGCTCGTCGGCGGCCGCGCGGGTGCTGCACTGACAGTTGTTCGACGGCCAGCCGCACGTGGGACACGTGCGACCCTGGTCGCTGGAGTACACGAGGCGAGACCCGCGATCCTTCACGGGGCAGATTTTCACACGTGTTTCGGTCGCTACCACCTGCGCGGAGCTCGTCGCGCCCGATGAGCCCATCCGCAGCGCGATGTCACATTCCCTCGAGATGATGCTCTCTCGGCTGGACCTGGTGGTCCTGTGGTGGTGCCTCGTCGCCGCCGTCGTGGCGTTCGTGCGCCCCCTCGAGGCGGCGCCGCGTCGCCACGTGTTGGGGGGCGCCTCTGTTCTCGGCCTGACCGCGCTGGCGACGACGTGGCTGCCAGCCACCGCGGCGGGTGACGTCGTGCGGACGCTGCTGCCGGCCCTCTTCGTGCTCGGCGCCTACTGGACGGCCGCTGGATACGTCGTCGCGCCGGACACCCGCCTCGAAGCGCGGTTGCTCGCGATCGACCACTGGGCGCTCGACGCGCTGCGCCTGCCGCACCGGCTCACAACTGGGCCCCGCTGGGTGCTGGAAGGCCTCGAGGCGGCGTACCTGAGCGTCTACGCGCTGCTGCCCCTCGGCGCGTGGGCCGCATGGGCGCACGGCCGCGCGGTGGCCGTCGACCGCTACTGGACCGTCGTCTTTCTCGCCGAGGCGTCGTGCTACCTGGCGCTGGCGTGGCTGCCGACCCGCCCGCCCCGCGACCTCGAACCCTGGGCCGCGGCGCTGCGGACGCGGTCCACCTTTCGCCACGCGAACGAGACGGTGCTGACGCACGGCAGTCACCGGATGAACACGATTCCGAGCGGCCATGCGGCGGGCGCCGTCGCGGTCGCGGTGTCGCTGGCGTGGCTGCACGTGCCGCTGGCACCGCTCTTCGCCGTAGCCGCCTTGGCGATCTGCGTGGCCACCGTGGTCGGCCGCTACCACTTCCTCGTCGACACGCTCGCCGGCGCCCTGGTGGCCCTCGCGTGGTGGTGGGTGGTCAGCGCGAGCCTGTGAGCGCCTTTGCGCCGGCGCTCACAGGCTCGCGCAATTGAGGCGGGCTTCGCCGACATTCAGCATGCAGAATGAAGGGCGGGGCCGGCTGGGCCGCGCGGACGTCCGCCGTGTCTTGCCAGCCTCCGGACGGCTGCGTTATAGTTCGGTGTTCGTGGCGGCCGCGCGGTAGGCGACCGGCATGGAGCACACCCCCCCTCAGTGTGCGCAGTTGGCTCAGCGGTAGAGCACCGCCTTCACACGGCGGGGGTCACTGGTTCGAATCCAGTACTGCGCACCATCACCAAACACCGACACAACAAGCACTTAGCGCCACAGACGTCGGCGAAGCTAATGACCGAGTTGGGCCGCTCTTGGCTCGGTCTTGTGCCGGTCTTGTTTTCAGCGGGCAGATTCGAGCTCTGTCCCATCGCACTAGGACAGGCTCCTTCAGGCCCCAAGGGTCAGAAGCAAACCGTGGCCTTGACCTCAAGTGCAGGGAGGGACCGGGGCGGCCTACCAGTAGCGGCACGTCCAACCATCGGAGACCACGAACCGCCTGCGGTACCAGCCCCGGCCGAGACGCCCCCGGCTGCGCTCATCATCCCTTTGCCTCGGCCACCGACTGCCCCGCCATCAGGGCCGCTCGCGCGTCGAACTCGACAACGACCTTGCCCGCGCCTCGTGCGTCGTACTCCAGCACCTTCCACTCGTGCGCTTCGTTCCAGTACACGATGAAGCTGCGCAGCTGTGGCGCGAGTTCACCTAGGACGTGCTCGAGTTGGATGCACGTTTGGCGGTCATTCCCTGAGGGAGCCGTCGCCCCGGACGTGCCCGGGTGGTTGTGGTACTGCCGGATCTCGTCGCATCCAAGCCGCCGGAAGTGCCTCGGCCAGCCCTCCGGCCGATCCGCCGGCCGGCACGCTGATGGCGTACCTACTGCCGCCGTC
Source organism: Luteitalea sp. (assembly GCF_022842525.1). Classification (NCBI taxonomy): domain Bacteria; kingdom Pseudomonadati; phylum Acidobacteriota; class Vicinamibacteria; order Vicinamibacterales; family Vicinamibacteraceae; genus Luteitalea; species Luteitalea sp. The sequence goes on along the minus strand of NZ_JALHPM010000042.1, from coordinate 20,397 downwards.
ACCCGCACCGCCACACCCTCGCGCATGAAGGCCGTCACGAACACCTCGCGGCCCTCCCGAAACATTCCCACGCCGAGGGCCTCCTCGAGCGAGTCGAGCGCACGCCCGCGCAGTTGGTAGGCCGCCTTGAACATCTCGCCCTTCCCGCGCGTCGGGTAGGCGGCGCCTCGGGCCTCAACGACACCACGGAGCGCAGCGAGCTCCGCGTTGAGCACCTCAATGCGTTCCGTCCACTGACGCGCGGGTGGCAACTTCAGTGAGACCGCCACCGCCACGGCGGCCGCGACGAGTCGCGCGGCCATAGAGAGCACGGGCCAGGCCGGCACGAGTTCAGGGGTACCCCAGACGATGACGCCACCTCCAACGATCCCGAGCAGCGCACGCCGCGTCGCAAGACGCTCCCTGGCCGCGATCACACCATCGGCATAGCTCAAGCGGTCGATTCTCTTGGGTCTGCAAGTCTGCCAACCACCAGGGGCGCCAACGTGAGGCACCATGAGCGCACTTCGCACCGGTTGAACAGCCCGTCATGAGTTCGCTTCGGCATCGTTGGCCCTCCCGTCGTCCGTCGCGCGATCCGCTTTCCCGCATTCACGCAGGAAGCCGATACCCGCCGCATCGAAGTACATGTTGACGATGGCCATGGCTTCGGCAGACGCGCGCATCAAGTTGGCGAACTCGCCCACCAGCGCCTGGCCGTCCTTTTGGGGGACCAACGCGAACTGGAGCGCGTCAAGGCTCGCCTGATGTACAACGCTGCCGTCAGGGGCGTAGGTCAGCCACACTGTGTGCCCTGTCCCCGTGAGCGCCTCCTTCAGCCACGGCGTCAGCACAGCCTTGTCCCAGTGAGAGGCATGCTTGTCGCGCACGCGCTTGATGAAGGCGGACAGTGGGTGTGCCTTGACGAGCAGAAGCCCCATCGCCGCAGCCACGTCCTCGGCGACTTCGCCATGGTGCGCCCAACGTTGCGCGCGCCCGCACGGGCTCTTCGGGTCGGTCGGTGCCCCCGGAAGCAGCGTCAACGCCTCTGAGAGCAGCCCCAGCGCCTGCACGACAGACAGGGTGCGATCCCGGCGGGACGCCGGATCGTCAGGGCCCCCCATGAGTACCAGCCCAAGCGATGACTGGGCGCGGAGCGCGTTCGCAGCGACGCCGAGACGCAGCGCCAGCAGAGCGTCGGCGAAGTCGGCGTTGGCCTTCGATGCCTCAATCTCGAGCGTCATTGGTTCAATGCACTTGCAGGCGCTCGCGCGCCCGTTTCAGTGGGTACCGAATCTCCGTGCCGCTTCTTGCAGCCGGAGCATCACTAACGGGTCCGCGCAGCGGCCTGCTCGGCGAGGATGAAGCGATACGCCTCCGTCGCCCGCGGCAAGGAGAAAGGCACGCGCAACGGCGGGTTCCCTTAGGTCAACGGACGTTGGTGTCTTCCATTGGCGGCTGCTCCGTGCTCTCTTCCCCCTCGCGCATTCGTACCTGCAACGCAGGACTTACTGTTCGACGTTCTCCGCGGCAATCGGCGCGGGCCGCGCGCCCATGCGATGGCCGAAGCTGCGCACTTGAGAGTCGCGGGTCGGAACCGCGGTCAGGTTCTGCGCGTGCTGCCGCCGTACTTCAGGCGACGCGCTGCACCACCCGCCGCCCATTCTCCTTCCATCTTCGGCCTTCCTCCTCTTTACCCTTCCCTCTTTCCGCCCTGTCTTTTTGCCCTGTTCGCCCTTTTCGCCCTTCTGACTTTGTCGCCGCTCCCCCCGCCAGTCCAGTTGGACTCGCCCTTGCACTGTCGACCCACTGTGGAGGTCCGACAGTCATGAAATCGACGGTGTATGAGCTCGGCAAGGAGCGGTTCTGCGTCCGCGTGGACGACAACCAGCAGGGCATGTTCGAGGCGGAAGTTTACAGAATCGGGCCGGAAAACATCATGTCGCAGGTCGTGTTCCCCAACGGCACGCAGCTCACCGCGCGTGGACCGTCGGCCTGGGAAGCCGGCTTCCGCTTGGTCCAGGCACTGGAGACATATGTCGGCGCCAGAGCGGACCAATTGCGCAACTACGAGATCCCTGCGCTGGCGGCCGTCGGGGCCTGGGCCCTCCCGGGCTGAACGACGCGCGGTGCGCTCGGAGTAGGCTGCGGACATGCAGACGCGACCGGTCATGTCCGCGGCAGCCATCCTGATGGCGGGGGCGGGACTCGCCTTGCAGTTCGCGCCGCACGAAGTCCTGGCGGCGACGGGCGCTGCCGCCACGCCGGCCGCCGCGGCCGCGGTGCAGGTCGGTGGCGCCCTCTACCTCGGGTTCGCCATGCTCGACTGGATGTCGAGAGGCGCCCGCATGGGGGGCATCTACGCCCGCCCGCTGGTGATGGCCAACCTGGTGCACTTCGTCGCAGGCGGGCTGGCCCTGCTCAGGTTCGCCGCCAAGGGAGCCACGGCAGGGGTGTGGGGAGTCGCCGTGGTGTACGCCGCGCTCGCGGTCGCCTTCACCTCCATCGCGTTCACGCACCCGAGCGACGTCTGACGTGCGGCGGTCAGCCCTCGGGCACGTCGGTCCACGTCACGCCATCGGTGGAGACCTGGACGCGTGCCCACTGCGACCGCGGCACGTCGCGGTAGCTGGCGCGCCACTGCTCGGGATCGGAGGCCTGCTGTCGGGCATTGCGCTCGACGGCTTCGCCATCGGCCCACGGCAAGCCACCGAAACGCCGATGCTGCGCCCAGGTGGTGCGCACCAGATCCGGGGCGACGCCGATCCGCGCCAGGCCCGCGGCCGCCAGCGTGTCCATCGACGCGGCGCGGAACTGCCCATCGGCGCCGCGACGCCATGGCGTCGCCGTCGGCTCCCACGTCGACCGTGACGTGAACCACACCCCGGCCCGCTCCCCCTTGCGCAGTCCGGTGGTCGAGCGCTTCAAGACGCCATCGGCGAGGATGCGCTGCAGTCGCCCCGAGACCGTGTAGTGCCAGAGCAGCACCGCCGCGTCGATGTGGTCCGTCATCTGCGGGGCTCTCAGCGGTACTCGCCGCAGCGCGACGCCAGCAGGCCGGTTGCGAGCGACAGGTCGAGGTCGGCCACGAGCAGGCCGGCGACGCCGTAGGGCTGATACGCCTGCAGCGTCCCGTCCGGCCGCGCGATCGCCGAGGTCGTCGGCGATCCGTCGCTGGCGTAGTTGACCGTGGCCACGAAGCAGGTGTTCTCGGCCGCGCGACAGAGCACGGCCTTCTCGTGGAACGTGTTGGCCGGGTCGGCGAACGTCGTCGGTCGGTAACCGCCGGGTTCCGCTTCATGGAAGGCCTGGTGGAAGACGACCTGCGCGCCGCGCCGCGCCGCCCAGCGCACGGTCTCCGGGTAGCGCCAGCCCTCATGGCAGATGGTCACGCCAAACATGACCCCGGCCGCCGTGAACATCTGGCGTCCCGCGCCCGGTGTGTACAGCCCCTCCTCAGAGGGATCGATCTGCACCTTGTCCTGGATGCCGGCGACGTGGCCGTCGGGACCGATCACGATCGCCGAGGCGTGGAGCCCGGCGTCGGTCACGCGCTCCGTGCCAAGCACCACGGTGATGCCGGCGGCGCCGGCGGTCTCCCCTACCTGCGCGACGGCGTCGGCCAGCCAGGCCTCGTCGGCAGGCAGCACCCCCTTGCCGCTCGCGCGATACCCCGGCACGTAGCATTCCGGGAAACAGACAATGGCCGCGCCGGCGGTGGCCGCGTCATGAACCGCCGCACGCGTGAGGGCCACGGAGGCGTCTCGCGTGGTCGGAAAGGCGAGGTTGGCCAGCGCGATGCGGATCGTGCTCATCGCCGCAGTATCCCATCGCCGCCGCCCGACAGCGTGGTCTGACGCGTCCCCCCGATCATCTGACGCCGAGACGCCCCGCCAGTGCGTTCAGCTCGGGGTCGCCCGGTGCCAGCACCAGCAGCCGTCGCACGTAGACGCGCGCCCGATCGACGTCCGCGGACTTCTGCGCCGCCGCCAGCCCGGCATCGAGGAGATCCCGATCATCCGGATGGCGCACCAGCGCCGCATCGACGACGGCCAGCGCCTCGGCGACCTTGCCGCGCGCGTCGAGCGCGAGCGCGTGGGCAAAGGCATACCGCGGCACCTCCGGGGCCGCGCGCGACGCCTGCGCCAGCAACGCCACGGCGTCGTCGGGACGCTGCTGTCGATAGGCGGAGAGTCCCAGTGCGTAGAGCACGCTCGCATCGCCGGGCGCGACGGCCAGCGCGCGGCGCAGTGTCCGCTCGGCCGTCGCCTCATCGCCGCCCTGGCGCTGCAGTTCCGCGAGATTGACCCAGGCCGGCAGGAACCACGGGGCATACGCGGTGGCCGCCTCGTACTCCTGCATCGCTGCCGCGACGTTTCCACGCTTCTCCTCGAGCAACGCGAGGTTCAGATACGACTCCGGCCGGTCGGCATTGAATCCCTCGGACACGCGCACGTCGGCCAGCGCCTGCTCGAGGGCCTGCCGCTGGTCGGCCGGCAACCAGGCCGCGGGCTCCCCCGCGAGGGCCGATGCGGCATCCACCCGAATCGTCCGGAGCGGATCGGTGAGGAGTCGACCGCCGACGCGGGCGCGCGCCGCCGGTTCGAGGCGGGGCAGCCCCAACGCGACCGCCAGGCGCACGAGCGGATCCGCATCACCCGCCAGCGCGTCGAGCGACGACTCGAGCAGCGCACTCCCGGACGCCTGCAGCAGGTCGAGGGCCGAGGCGCGCACGATGCCGGGCTGCCGCGGGTCCGACGCGATCGCCGGGAGTGCCGCGATGCGATCGGCGCGACCCGCACGCGCGCCGGCGAAGGTCTCGGCAAACTGCGGGCGGGCCCGCCATGTCGGCGGGCGCCAGCGGTCGAGAGCGGCCGAGGCCCAGGCCGCAGGTTTGGCGGCGTGACAGGCCGCACAGGTGTTGGGGGTCCCGACGCGCTCGGTGATGTCGGGTCGCGGCACGCGGAAGCCGTGGTCGTGACGACGGTCGACGCCCATGTAGGTCTCGGTGGGCATGTGACACGCGACGCAGGAAGCACCGGCGGTACCCGACTGGTGCCCGTGGTGCGTCGGCACGTCGAACGTGCTGGGCAGGTGACACTGGGCGCAGACCGCGTTGCCCTCGGCCTTGAGCTTCAGGCTGTGCGGGTCATGGCAATCGGCGCAGGTCACGCCCGCGGCGTACATGCGGCTCTGGAGAAACGAGCCGTAGTTGTAGACCTCGTCCTGCATCTGGCCGTCGGCGCGGTACAGCCCTTCGGAGAGGAACGTCGGCCGGTAGGACATCAGGAACGGCTGTCCCGGCACGTGCGCATCGAAGCGCTCGGCGCGACGCGCGTGGCACGGCGCGCACACCTCGACCTCGGCCCGATCGGCCCCGGGCGCCGGACTGCGCCGCGCGATGCCCGTCGCCATCTGCATCGTCCACTGCACGCCACGACGCTCACGCAGCGAGGCCGTCAATCCCATCGCTGCCGCGCTGATCGACGCCGGTGACGATCCGGACGGACGGGCGTCGGCCCAGGCCACATGCGCCGACGCGGGTCCATGACACGTCTCGCAAGACACGTCGATCTCGGACCAGGTCGTCTTGTAGGTGTTGGTCGCCCGGTCGTACCCCTTGCGCAGGTTGGTCGAGTGGCACGTCGCACACTGCGCGTTCCAGTTCTGGCTGAACTTCGTCCAGTGCAGCACGTCCGTGTGGGTGACGCGCTCGTCTGCGTAGAGGTGGTACCAGCGCTGCCCGCCCTCGCGCGCGGGACGCGCATCCCAGGCGATGCTCAGGGCCTGATAGCGGCCGTCCGGAAAGGCGATCAGGTACTGCTGCAGCGGATAGACGCCGAACACGTACGCGACGTCGTAATCGCGCACCACCCCGTCGGGTCCGTCGGTCCGCACGACGTAAGTGGCACCACGACGACTGAAGCGCGTGGTGGTGCCGGCGTATGTGAACGTGGCCCGGCCGAAGTTGCCGAGCACGGTCTGCGGTGTCGGCTCCTGCATCGCCAGGTCGTGGTGCGAGCCCTGCCACGCCTGCGCTTCGGCCTGATGGCAGCGGGCGCACTGGGCGCGGCCGGCGTAGGTCGCGGTGGTGGGTGTGGAGGCGGGGGCCGTGCCCGAGGCGACGGGTGGCGGTGCGGCCTGATCGCCGCGGCACCCGATGGCCATCGTCAGTGCGGCCAGCGCCAGGGCGCCGACCAGGGCGCTCATCGTCCGGGGCATCTCCGCACCACTATACCGGCGGCCAGCGGCGTCAGGGGAGCGTGAGCGGCGAGACGGTGCCGGTCAGCGTCTCGTCGGCGAGCGACACGAAGAGCTCGCCTTCCGACACCGCGAGGCCGAAGGCCATGCGTCGCGTCAGCCGCGCGGCCAGCGCGGTGATCAGGCTGCCGTCGATCACCCGCACCTCGATGTCGGCGGCTCGATGGATGCGCGCCCCGTCGAGGCGCCTGACCCACTGCCCGGGGTCCTTGTGCGGGTACACGACCACGCGCGGCGACGCCTTGGCGGCCTTGTGCAACCGCGCCGCGTCCGGCCAGCCGATCTCGATCCAGGCCAGGAGGCCTCCGGTCAGGTCGCGAATGGTCAGGGGCGGATCGTCGGGCGAGGAGAGTCCGCCGGTCGAGAACGCGATGCCCTCGCCGTACTCGAGCGCGTAGGCCAGCACGCGCGTGACCAGATAGTCGTCCGACTCCGAGGGATGACGCGCGACACGAAGGGCGAGGGTGTCGTAGACGCCTCGATCATGGTCGGTGAGATCGATGTCCACGGTATGGATCGTCGCGGTCAGGGCCAAGGCGCCCATTCTACGGGGTCTTGACTCCGGGGGGCCGACACGCACACCGTGGACGTTTCCGTGACCACTCCGACGCCGCCAGATTCGACCGTCGCGCCCCAGCCGCCCTCGTCGCCGCTGCCGCCGCTGCTCTCGCCGTGGACCGGCCCGTACGGCGGCGTGCCGCCGTGGCACGAGGTGACACCCGCGCAGTTCCCCGCCGCGTTCTCGGCCGCGGTCGCCTTGCGACGCGACGAGATCCTCGCCATCACCTCGTCGCCCGAGGCGCCGACCTGGGCCAACACCATCGAGGCGCTCGAACGGGCCGGGCGGCCGCTCGGCCGCGTGCTGGTCCTGTTCAGCGTGATGAGCAGCAACGCCAACACGCCCGAGTATCAGGCACTCGATCAGGAGTGGTCGCCGGTGCTGACCGCGGCCGACGACGCGATCCGGCTCGACGCCGCACTCTTCGCGCGTGTCGCCGCGGTCCATGCCTCGCGGGCGACCGCCGGCCTCACCGCCGACCAGCAGCGCCTCACCGAACGCACCTACGACGCCTTCGTCCGTCAGGGCGCGCGCCTGGGCGCCGACGAGAAGGCGGAGTTGTCGCGCCTCAACCAGGAGCTGGCCCGCGCCTTCTCCGAGTTCTCCACGCGGGTGCTGGCCGCCGAGGACGCCTGGACGGTGCTCGCGCACGAGGACGACCTGGCGGGCCTGCCGGCGTCGCTGGTCTCTGCGTATCGGGCGGCCGCGGACGAGCGACAGCTCCCCGACCAGTGGGTGGTCGTCCACACCCGCTCCTCGGTCGATCCGTTCCTCACGCACTCCGCCCGACGGGACCTGCGGGCACGCCTCTGGACCGCATTCAAGCAGCGCGGCGACACGGGTGGTCTCTCCGACACGAATGCGCTGGTCGCTCGCATCGTCGGCCTCCGGGCCGAGCGGGCCGCCGTGCTCGGCTTCCCCTCACATGCCCACTGGCGCCTGGACGACACCATGGCCGGCACACCCGAACGGGCCACCGACCTGATGCTGAAGGTCTGGGCCCCGGCGGTGACGCGGGTGCGGGAGGAGGTCGCCGACATGCAGGCGATCGCCGCGGCGGAGGCGCCGGGGATCACGATCGAGCCGTGGGACTACCTCTACTACGCCGAGCAGGTCCGGCGCGACCGCTACGCGCTCGACACCAACGAGCTCACGCCGTACTTCGAGCTGAACAGCATGATCGCGGCGTCGTACGCCATGGCGGCGCGCCTCTACGGGCTGACCTTCACCGAGATCACCGGCACCGTGCCCGTCTTCCACCCCGACGTGCGGGTGTTCGAGGTCACCGACACGGAGTCGGGACGCCACATCGGTCTGTTCTACCGCGACGATTTCGCCCGGCAGTACAAGCGATCGGGGGCCTGGGCGGCGGCGTATCGCGACCAGCGTCTGTGGGACGGTCCGGTCACGGCCATCGCGTCCAACAACAACAACTTCGTCAAGGGAGCGCCCGGCGAGCCGGTCCTGATCAGCCTCGACGACGCCAGGACGCTCTTTCACGAGTTCGGCCACGCCCTGCACGGATTGCTGATGGAGGTGAGCTACCCGGGCCTGGCCGAGACGCCGTACGACTTCGTCGAACTGCCCAGTCAGGTGCACGAGCACTGGGTGCTGACCCGCGACCTGCTCGACACGTACGCGACCCATTACCAGACGAAGGCGCCGATGCCGCAGGCACTGGTCGACAAGGTGGGGCGGGCCTCGACGTTCAACCAGGGCTACGCGACGGTCGAGTATCTCGCGCCGGCCCTCGTCGACATGCGGCTGCACACGCGCCCGGACGGCCTCGTGGATCCGGCGGCGTTCGAACGCGAGACACTGGCCGCCATCGGGGCACCACGCGAGGTGGCGATGCGGCACCGGCTGCCGCACTTCACGCATCTCTTCGCGTCCGACGCCTACTCGGCCGGCTACTACAGCTACCTGTGGGCCGACGTGATGGCCTCCGACACCTGGGCCGCGTTCGAGGAGGCCGGCAGTCCGTGGGCGCCCGAGGTGGCCGATGCGTTCCGGCGCCTCATCCTGGCCTCCGGCAACAGCATCGACCGCGCGGAGGCCTACCGGCAGTTCCGCGGTCGCGATCCCGAGGTCACCGCTCTGCTCACGCACCGCGGCTTCCCCACCGACGGGCGCGCCTCATGACGGCCTCCTCCTTCACCGTGGTCGCCGATCCCTCGGGCCGCGTGCTGCACCTCGTGGTCATCGGCGACATCGGCCTGCCCGACCCCGGGCAGGTGCGCGACACGCTGGTGGACGTCGGGCTCGGTGACAGCACGGCGCCGCTGATCGTGGATCTGCGCCGAGCCACGCTGGCGCCGCACGACGACGCCCTGGACACGCTGCGCGATCGCGTGACCCGTTGGGCGACGCGCGGCCTCGCCCGGCGCCGGGTGGCCCTCGTGGCCGCTCCCGACCAGGCCCTGGCCGCCACGCACGACATCGCCGATCTCCTCACCGCGTATGGGTACCGATCGCAGGTGTTCGACACGCCCGCCGCGGCGCGCGAGTGGATCGATGGCCCTCTCTGAGCGGGACGCCCTCATCCGCGATCTCGAGCGCCGGCACGTCGCGCCGCGGTTCCCGAGAATTCAGCTGACCCTCATCGTGACCGGCGCTGGCGTGGCCGGCTTCCTGACGTCCGTCGGCCTGCTGCGCGCGGGCGTGGACGCGATGGCGATCCGCTACCCCCTTGCCGCCATGAGCGGCTATCTCGCCTTTCTCGCGCTGCTGCAGTGCTGGATTCATCTTCACCGGTGGGAGTGGGTGCCGGACCTCGACGTGTGGTCCGGGACAGGAAACGCACGCGGTGACGACGGCCCCGTCCAGATGCTGGCCGGCGGCGGCCGCAGCGGCGGCGGCGGAGGGGGCGCGCGGTGGTCGGGTGACGTGCGCGCGGTGGCCGACGCGCGTGGATCGGCCACGGTGGGCAGCGGATCGGGCGGCTGGTCCTTCGACCTCGACGCCGACGACGCCGTGTGGCTCGTCGTGGTGGCGGTGCTGGTGTGCGGGGGCCTGATCGCGGTGGGCTACGTCATCGCCATCGCACCGGCGCTCCTCGCCGAGGTCACGCTCGATGCCGCGCTCGTCACCACCGTGTACCGCCGGCTGCGTCCACGCGACATGCAGCACTGGAGTGTCGGCGTGGTGCGGCGCACCTGGCTGCCGGCCGTGGTCGTGGTGTTGTGCCTGGCGGGTGCGGGCTACGCGTTGCAGCAAGTGGCCCCCGACGCGCGGTCCATCGGCGGCGTCATCGCCGAGCTCGGGTCCTGAGCCGCCACGCGACCTGGATGCGCCACGGTGGCAGCAAGCTCCGGCGAAAATGCGTTAGCATCGCGGCTTCAGCACAGTGCTGTCGCTTCCCGGGAGATTGCATGATGCGTGGTTTCGTTCCCTTCTCTGCTGCTGTGCTCCTCTGCAGCGTGATGGTCACCGCCGCCGGGCAGGCCCCGACGCCACCTGCGGCGGGCACCGCCGCCCCGGCCCAGGGAGGACTCCCGGCCGACTGGCTGCCGCCAGCCCCGAAGAACCTCAAGCTGCTGCCCAAGGACATCCAGCCCAAGGAACTGCTGGCCATCATGCAGGGCTTCAGCCAGTCGATGGGGGTGCGCTGCGTGTACTGTCACGTTGCCGGCCCCGATCCGTCGGACATGTCGGCGTACAACTTCGAGAGCGACCGCAAGGAGCACAAGGAAGCGACGCGCGAGATGATGAAGTACACCGACGCGGTGAACCAGAGCTTCCCCGCCAGCGTTGGTGACGAACCCAAGGCCGGCGAGCAGCGCGTCACCTGCTACACCTGCCACCAGGGCCAGCGGCACCCCCCGACGAAGAAGCCGGAACCGAAGCCCGCTGCGGCAGCGAAGCCGCCGGCATAGGTTGGGCTCACGGCTCAGGGCTCAAGGCTCAGCAGGGCAGGCTCAGGGCTCAGGGCTCAGGGCTCGGCTGGACGGGCTCAGGTTGAAGGTCGAAGGTTGAAGGTTGAAGGTTGAAGGTTGAAGGTTGAAGGTTGAAGGGAAAAGGGAAGGCGGGATGGGCGCTCGTACGGGCCCCTCCCGCCCTGTCGCGCTGGATGGCTGTTGACAATGCGTGTTTAAACATCTATTGTCATCACATGCAGACGGACCTGCAGGTCGAACTCAAGCAGACGAAGCCATTTCGTACCCCACTCGAGGAGGCGTTCGTCTCGGTGCAGCGCACGGCCGCGCTGCTCGAGCATGCGCTCGAGTCCGAGCTCAAGGCGTCGGGCATCACGAGCACGCAGTACAACGTGCTGCGCATCCTGCGCGGGGCCGGAGAAGACGGCCTGTGCCGGAGTGAGGTCGGCGAGCGGATGGTGCGTCGGGTGCCCGACGTGACGCGGTTGCTCGATCGCCTCGAGGACACCGGCTACATTGCGCGGGCGCGCGGCGGCGACGACCGTCGCTACGTGACCACCCGAATCACCGCCAAAGGCCTCGAGGTCCTTGCGGCCCTCGACGACGTGACCGCCCGCTTCCTGGCGCAGCACGTCGGCCTGCTCGACGCCGACCAGGTGCAGACCCTCATCACGTTGCTCGCGGCGCTGCGCCGGGGCATCGCGACATAGGACTCGCGCCCCCTCACCGCCTTCGACCCTGCAGTCCAGTCATCACAGGAGACGCACATGACGACAGCCAACGCCACCAGCGTGACCCACTATCAGATCGACGCGGCCCACTCCGAGGCCACCTTCACGGTCCGCCACCTCATCACCAAGGTGCGCGGTCGTTTCTCCGAGTTCGCCGGCACCATCGCCTTCGACGCCGCCGCCCCTGCGAATTCGACCGTGGCCTTCACGATTCAGGCCGCGAGCATCGACACCAACCAGAAGGACCGCGACGCCCACCTGCGCTCGCCTGACTTCTTCGAGACCGAGACGTACCCGACCATCACCTTCACCAGCACGGGCATCACCGCGCAGGGTGGCGATGCGTACCACGTGACCGGGCAGTTCACGATTCGCGACGTCACGCGGGAGATCACCCTGCCGGTGACCTTCCTCGGCACGGCGAAGGACCCCTGGGGCAACGAGCGGATCGCGTTCGAAGCCGAGTACACCCTCAACCGCAAGGACTACGGGCTGACGTGGAACGCCGCGCTCGAGACCGGCGGCTTCCTCGTCGGCGACGAGGTGAAGATCGCGCTGTCGGTGCAGGCCGTTCCCGCACAGTGAGCCGGCTCCGGCTCAGGGCGACGCCGGCGCACCACGCCGCGCGCCGCCCGGCCGGAACGCTCCCGCACCGCCGCGTCTCGCGCGGGCGCCCGCCACCCACTGGCACGCGGGCCACAGCAGGATCAGCACCACCACCCACGCCACGTACGTCACCCAGAGCGGATAGCCGAACCCCGGCGGGAAGGCCGCCGCCGGTCCGCCCATCGAAGGCACCGGCATCCGGAGCACCGCCGAGGCCGCCCCGCCGTACACGGCCAGGGCCAGCCCCGCCGCCATCGCGTGCAGCACGACGAAGTGGCTGACGTAGAAGAACAGCGGCACGCGCCCCAGCACCACGAGCGGATGCCCTGGCTGCCAGCCTCGTCGTTCCATCCAGCCGAGCAGCAGCAGCGCCGGCCCAAGGGTCATCATCAGGAACGCAAGCGAGGGCGGATACTTCGTCGTGTTCAGGAACGACAGGCCGGTGAACACGCCTGAGGCCTGCGGCGCCCACGGGGCCGGGTCGCCATACCCGTTGGCCCACCGCAGCACGACGAACCCGACACACAGGGCCAGGCCGACGCCGAACAGGCGCCGCCGACGCGCGTCCGCCGGCAGGGTGAACCACGGGCCGATCGCAAAGCCTGCGCTCATCACCGCGACCCACGGTATCAACGGGTACCCCACCACCGCCACGACGCCGCGCACCGTCACCACCCCTGGCTCGTGCAGCACCCGCCAGAGTCCGGCCCACGAGCCGAGGTCGGCCGCCACCACCCGATCGAGGCCGTGGTGCGCCGCGATGACCGCGACACTGGCCACCAGCAGGAGCCGCGTCGGCACCCACAGCAGCGCCGCCAGCACGATCATCGACAGCCCGAGCATCCACAGCACGAGCAGCAACAGCGGATGGGCCGGTGACCACGTCGCGTTCATCGCCAACCGCATCACCGTCAACTCGAGCACGATGATCCCGACGCCGCGGCTGACCAGATAGCGCGCGACCGAGGCACGCGACTCCCCTGGGCGCTGCAGACGGAGCCACGCCCCCAGCCCGGCCAGCCCGGCAAACGTCGGCGCACAGAGATGTGTGACCCAGCGCGTGAGGAACACTGCGGCGGTGGTCTGCGTCAGATCGGTCGGCGATCCGGTCATCGCGCCGGCGTGGAAGAAGTCGCGGGCGTGGTCGAGCGCCATCAGCACGATGACGAGGCCGCGCAGGGCATCGACGGCCGCAAGTCGGCGTCGCGAGGTGTCAGCGGGCCCCGAGATGTCGGGCATGGCTGGAGATCGTACGTCGGGGCGCGCCGATCCAGCGCGAGGGATTGCCCGGACAGGATAGGCTTGAGGCGGATGGCCCAGGTGATCGAGGTGGACGGGCTGCGCAAGCAGTACGGGACGGTGCTGGCCGTCGAGGACGTGTCGTTCGACGTCAGGGAAGGCGAGATCTTCGGCCTGATCGGTCCCAATGGCGCCGGCAAGACGACCACGCTGGAGTGCGTCGAGGGCCTGCGCACACCGGATGCCGGGCGCGTCCGCGTGCTCGGGCTGGATCCCTGGCGCGACGCCACCGCCCTGCAGCCCCGCCTCGGCGTGCAGTTGCAGGAAGCCCACCTCCAGAAACGCATCACGGTCTGGGAGGCTGTCGACCTCTGGGCGTCCCTGTATCGCCAGCCGGTCGACGGTGCCCGCCTGCTCCAGCAGCTCGGCCTGCACGAGAAGCGTTCGGCGTGGTTCATGACCTTGTCCGGCGGGCAGAAGCAGCGCCTCTTCATCGCCCTGGCCCTGATCCACGATCCCGAGATCGTCTTCCTCGACGAACTCACCACGGGCCTCGACCCGCAGGCCCGCCGCACCATCTGGGAGCTGATTCGCGGCATCCGTGCCCGCGGCAAGACCGTCGTGCTCACCACGCACCTCATGGAGGAAGCCGAGCGCCTCTGCGACCGCGTGGCCATCGTCGATCACGGCCGCGTGATCGACATCGGCACGCCGGCGGCCCTGGTCCGTCGGCATTGTCCGGAGCGCGCCGTCGCCATCACCACCGACGATGCCCGGGCCGCCTCGTTGCTGGCCGCGTGTCGCTCGGTGACGCGCGTCGACCCTGGCGCGCAGGGTGTGCTGGTGCACGGGAACGACGAGGACCTGCTGGACGATGTGCTGGCGTGCCTGTCCACCAACGGCCTGCACGTCACCGGCGTGCAGTCGCAGACCGCCACGCTCGAGGACGTCTTCCTCCGGCTGACCGGCCACTCCATCAGGAGTTGATCAGGATGTTGCGTGGGCTCTGGAAGCTGACCTGGCTCGAGACGAAGATCTTCCTGCGCGAGCCGCTCGGCGTGATCGGCACGGTGGGCTTCCCCATCCTGCTGTTCCTGCTGATGCGACGCATGGGCCGGGGCGCGCCACGCACCGCCCTGCCCGCCCTGTTGTCGGGTGACCTGCCCATCCTGGCCTCCGTGATGGTGGCGCTGAGCGCGGTGGTGTCGCTGGTCGCCATCATCGCCATCTACCGGGAGGGCGGCATCCTGAAGCGGCTGCGCGCCACGCCGCTGCAACCCGTCACCATCCTGCTCGCGCACGTGCTCGTCAAGCTGGGGTTCACGGCGCTGTCGCTCCTGGCTCTCGTGCTCGTCGGGGCGCGATCGTTCGGCCCCTCGGGCGGCGCACCGCTGGTCTCGTTCGGCATCGCCCTGCTGTTCACGACCCTGTGCCTGCTGTCGGTCGGCTTCATCATCGCCAGCGTGGTGCCGACGGCGCGGTTCGCCCAGCCGGTGGCCAGTCTCGTCGTCTACGCGATGCTCGGGTTCTCCGGGCTCTTCGTGGCGCTCGACCGCTTGCCGGCGAGTCTGCAGGTGGTGGCACACGCGCTCCCGATGTCGCACGCGGTCTCGTTGCTGCGCGGCATCTGGCGCGGCGAGGGCTGGATCGCCCATGCGCCGGAGGCGGCCGTGCTCGCCGTGATGTTCGTGGCCTTCACGGCGCTGGCGTCCTACGTGTTCCGCTGGGAGTGAGGCGCGTCAGCGCCAGGGAAGCACCCACTCGACCTGATCGCTGGGTTGGGCGCCGCCGGCCGGCAGGTCGGCCGAGGCGTGGAGGTCGCGCCACCGCAGCCGACCATGGACACCCCACGGCCGCACGCGCACCCGCCGCGCCGTCGGCTCGACCCGGACCTCGACGAAGCTCTGGAAGAACGGCGCTTCGTTCGAGTCGAACAACGCCGACAACCACTCGGCCGTGAAGGGCCAGGCGCCGAGGTCGCGCGTCCACCACCAGGCGGGCCGCTTCCACCAGGGGGTTTCACCCCCGATCTTCGCGCGCACGTCGCGATACCCCGGGTAGTGCGCCCATGTGGTGGTGGCAGGTGACGCCGGCCATGCGAGCGCCGTCCCGAAGCTCAGATACGCGCCGCCGCCGCCGTTGACCCAGTGATGCATCGTCGACATCCCGCGGCGCTGCGGCTGTTCGACGTAGTACTCGAGGTCGTGAGTGTCTCCGGCCATCACGATGGACACGCCATGCGAGCGCAGCAGCGCGTGGAGCGCCGCCAATCCGGTCGGATCATCGTCGTCGGGATCGGCCTGGTAGGTGCCGCCGGCAAACAGCGGGTGCCCCAGCACGACCATCACGAACTTGCCGCGCGCGGCGTCGAGCGCGCCCTCAAGCCAGGCCCACTGCGCGTCATCCACACGGCGCGCGACGCCCGTGTCGACGGCGATGAGTGCGAACGTCTCCGTCTGGACCTGGAAGAACGGCGCCCGCTGACGGCCGACGGGCACGCGGTACTCGCGACCGAGAAAGCCGGCTTTCGCGACGAGGGCCTCGATGTCGGCGTCGGTCGTGCTGGTGATCCGCTCGTCGGCCTCGATGCGCGCCCGCATGGCGACCTTCGCCGCGCTCGGCGTGAGGAACGTCGCGGCGAAGCCCTCGAGCGCGTCGTACCAGTCGTGATTGCCGGGGATGGCGTACACCGGCACGCGCACGCCCTTGAAGGGCAGCCAGAAGTTCGCCTCGTAGTTGCGCATGGCGCCGGTGGGATAGACGACGTCGGACGACACCACGACGAACTTCACGTCGGGCTGCCCTGCGGCGGTCAGCAGCGAATCGCGCAGGACGTGCTGCGAGGCATCGCCCTCGCCCGTGTCGCCGATGACGATGAAGGAGAAGTCGCTCGCGGGCGGCAGTCCCTCAGGCGTGACGGCGAACGCCGACGCGCCTGCCCCGACCGGCTCGGCAGCCATGACGGCGCGGACCATCGCCTCGCGCCAGGTGTCGGTGCGCGCCTCGGCCCAGGAGTTCCAGACGCCAGCGGCCCAGTTCTCCGTGTCGAAGTACCAGCTCATGCCCCACACGGGCACGGTGGCCGCGATGACGGCGGCGGCCGGGAGCCCGATGCGCAAGCCGCGACGCAGCGCGGCCCGCGGCGAATAGCGCGCCTGGCGGACGCGAATGGCGAAGCGCAGCCGGGCCTCGAGCCAGAACCGGGCGACGCGCTGCCCGTAGCGCGCGACCCACAGCGGCGAGTCGCCGATCGACACGGACCAGGCATACCGCTCGAGCGGACGCGTCAGCTTGCGAAACGACAGCCGCGCCGGGGTGACGACGAAGGCGGCGACGAGCAGGGCGATGAACCAGTCGCCCAGCACCGCCACTGCGGGCGACACCGCGGCCAGCAGGGAGCCGTCGAAGCCCATGCGTCCGGCGTGCAGCGCGAACAGGGTCGCGGTGAAGCCGACGATCCACTCGCGATCGAAGGAGCCACGGGCGACCTCCTCCTCTTCGAGCCGATCGGCCATGCGCACGAGGGCCGGATTGTCGTGCAGCCCGAGGTCGACGAGCGCCGTGTCGCCGGCGTCGGTCGAGGCGAGCACCGGCGCGGCCAGGACGTTCCAGGCGGCCCCGAGGATGCGGAGGAACGCCGTGATGGCAATCGTCAGCGGCAACACCCGCTCGCGCAGCAGCAGGATGACGAGGGCGACGGTGAGGTTGCCGAGCAGCGGGAACGCCCAGGCCCGCCACGGCAGCGTGGCGTGACCACGGGCGACCGCGACGCCGCGCCGGGCATAGCGCAGGGCGTCGACGAAGAACCACGCGCCGAGCACGATCAGGAACGCGCTGGTCACGAGGGTGGTGCTGTTGAGCACCACCACACCGATCAGCATGGTGCCGGCGCCGTTGACCCAGGCCGCGCGGGCATCGGCGTCGCGCGATCGGCGGAAGCCGTCGTAGACCTCGAGCAAGCCGGCGATGAGGAGCAGCAGCCCCACCCGCCCCA
This sequence comes from Luteitalea sp., assembly GCF_022842525.1. Taxonomy (NCBI): domain Bacteria; kingdom Pseudomonadati; phylum Acidobacteriota; class Vicinamibacteria; order Vicinamibacterales; family Vicinamibacteraceae; genus Luteitalea; species Luteitalea sp. The sequence continues at coordinate 3,153 of NZ_JALHPM010000042.1, read as the reverse complement.
TCGCGCTGTCGGTGGCGATGGGGGTGATCAGGGCCAGCCCCGCCAGCGCGAACAGGGCGATGCCGACACCGCGCACGTGGCGCCGCGCGGGCGCAGGCGCCCCCGCGGGCGGCGACGGGGTCGGGGGACCTGCGTCAGTCATCGCGCCGCGCGTCCGGTCGTCTCACGGCCCTACTCGAGCTCGCGCAGCCAGATGTTGCGGAAGCTGAGGGGTTCGCTCGGGTCGCCGTGCGCCTGCAGCTTGATCGGCGTGGCGCCGTGCGCCTTGTAGGTCGGCGCGCCGATGTAGCGCGTCTCGCCGGTCAGCTCGTAGTTGTTCTGGATCAGGACGCCGTTGTGCAGGACGGTGACACGCGCCCGCGTGCGCACCGAGCCGTCGCTGTTGAACGTGGGCGCGGTCCAGATCACGTCGTAGACATTCCACTCCCCCGGCTTGCGCATGGCATTGGCCAACGGGATGGCCTGCTTGTAGAGGCTGCCGGCCTGCCCGTTCGCGTACGTGCGGTTGTTGTAGGAGTCGAGAATCTGCAGTTCGTAGCCGGCGTCGCCGCCGCCAGTCGACGCGAGGAACAGCCCGCTGTTGCCGCGGCCCTGGTCCTTGCCGGTGATGGTGGCCGGCACCCGCCACTCGAGGTGGAGCTGGTAATTGGTGAAGGACCGCTTCGTCTGGATGTTGCCGACCGGCTTGTCGACGGTGAAGACACCGTCGGCGACCCTCCAGCCGGCCGGGCCTCCGCCCTTGACGTTGACCCATTCGTCGAGGTGCGTGCCGCCGAACAGGACAATGGCATCCGACGGCGCGGCGTCGCTCGACGCGCCGGGCGTCACCACCACGGGTGCGGGCTCCCAGACCTCGGTGTCCTTCGGACTCGGCTTGGGCGACGTCGGAGCCGGCGCCTGTTGCGCGGCCAGTGGAGCGACGAGCAGCGTGGCCAACAGGCACGCCGCACACACGGGAAGGTGCGTGGTCATGATGATGGAGCGGAATATAGCAAACCGGGAACCGGGAACCGGGAGCCGGGAGCCGGGAACCGGGAGCCGGGAACCGGGAACCGGGAACCGGGCTCCGGGCTCCGGGCTCCGGGTAGGGCCGGCTCTCCGAGCCGGCCGTCAGGGCTGACCGGGAACCGGCGGCGTGCGTGAATCGAGGACGCCGTCGGCGGCGGCCAGGCCGAACCAGACCCAGTTCGCATCGTAGTAGCGGTGCGTGTCCCGCATGACACCGCCTATCGCCCCCGCGCCGAGATGCGAGGCGCGCCACGTGCTGGCGATCTCCGGGGCGACGCGTTGGAAGCCTGGCAGGAACGCCGCGTAGAAGCTGGTGGACTCCTCGGCGTTGCGCGCGACACCCTCCGCCGAGTACCGCGTGACGAGGCGTCCGTCGCGCTCCTGCAGGGCGCGCAGCCGCGACACGAGGCGCTCGCTCAGCCGGCACGCCTGCGCCTCACCGAGCAGGCGACAGGCCATCTCCACGCGCCACGGGATGCGCATGCTGTCGTACGAGAACAGCGCGCTCAGGGCATGCCCCGGCGGCAGCGGCTCGAGGCCCCCGGTCTCGCGCAGCACGTGAAAGTCGGCCGGCAGCGCCCAGGGGCCCGCGTCCAGACTGCGTGCGATCAGGGCGTAGCCGCGCGCATTCAGCTGCTCCCAGCCGGCCCCCGGGTCGAGCCACGCGAACCACGGCGTGGCATACGGGTAGAAGTACGACAGGTTGACGATGCGCTCCGGGCCCGCCCAGTTGCCGGCCGAGGGAAACCAGCCGTCGCCAACGGGCAGCGTCGCCCCGGCGCGAATGGCACGCACGAGCGCACGCGCCGCCGTGGCATACGCCGGGCGCTCGAACACGACCGAGGCCATGGCCAGGGCATAGGCGATCTCGATGTCGCCGTCGGTCGCGGTGTTGCGATCGAGCGCGACGTTCCGCGCCGGATCCCACCACCACGAATACAGGCCGTCTGGCCGTCGGAGATGGGCATCGGTCCAGGCGAGCACACGCCCGAACGTGGCATGGTCGCGCATCCAGACCGCCCGCACGAGCGCATAGGACTGCGCTTCCGAGGAGACGCGCCCCTCGCGCGAGGGATCGACCACCTCGCCCTTCGCGGTGATGTAGCGGTCGCGGTAGGACTGCCACAACGCCGCGAGCGTGTCCTCCGGCGTGCCCCGCACGTCCTGGCCTGCGGCCACTCCCGGCGCAAGGCAGACCATCGCCAGGCCGGCCGCGACCAGGCGCCGCACACCGTGCAGTCGGGAGGGGAACCGGGGGGCGTGCACGTCGCGGGACCGCATGGTCGGGCAATCGGCGCCCCCGGGCCCGTCGTGAGCGTGAGACGGGGTCAGGGTCGCGGGGCCCCCGCCGGCGCCACCTGCAGTGCCAGCGAGAAACGGACGTCACCAGCCGTCGAGGCGAATCCCACCTCGGTGACGGTGCTGCCGTCGGTCGGGCCACCTGGCTCGGCCGCGGTCGTCAGCTCGGGAAGGCCGAGTTCGCCGCGGACGCCATCGGCCCGCATCGCGCCGAGCAACCGGCTCGCGAGCGTCCACGCGAGATCCTGCAGCGCCTGCACGGCCATGGCCTCGTCCACCGTGACATGGCGGCGGGCGCGCTGGGCGAGCGCGAGTGTCACCTCCGCCTCCACGCGCATCCGCACGCGATACGTCCCGGCGGGCTCACTCATCTCCAGCGGGACGAGGACGACATGATCGCCGGCCGCTCCCACGAGGGCGGCCGGTTCCTCGTCGACCTCGACGCCCATGCTGGACTGCATGACCTGTCTCGCCACGGTCAACAGGTGGGGACGCGGGTCGAGTCGGACGGGCGTGGGTACGGGTTCGGGCAGCGTCTCGGGCAGGGCCGTCGGAAGCACTTCGAGGCGGGGCGTCGCGACGGCGTCGGGCCGAGGTGCTGGCAGTGGTTCAGGCCGCACATCGGGCCCAGGCTCGGGGCGCACCTCGGGCCGCACGTCGGCCTGCGGCACAGGCCGCGCCTCGGGCCGCGCCTCGGGTGTCCCCCCCGCACGGGGCGCAGGCACACTTCGGCGGATCGTCACCGGTGCGGCCGCACCACGGACCAGCGTGTCGAACTGTCGGCGGAAGCCCTCGGCGACGAAAGTGCGATCGATGGACGCGTCGATCCCCGGGGGGAGCGCGGCC
>NZ_JALHPM010000041.1:27346-40690 GCF_022842525.1 Luteitalea sp. | reverse complement strand
GGCCTCGTCAAGGGCGATCACATCGTGGACCCGCGCACGGGCGAGCCTGTGCGCGGACGCCGCGCGGCGTGGGTTGCGGCCCCGCGGCCGGCCACACGTGGGCAGGCGGCGGCCGACGGGGCGCCACGACTCGCGGTCACCGCGGTGACCGACGCGCTGACCACCGCCTGCATGGTGATGAGCGTGGACGAGATCACGGCGCTGTGCGCGCGCAGCCCCGGGCTCGAAGCCTGGGTGCTGGAGGATCACGGGCAGGACGGGGCGGGTGAGGCCGGCCTGCGGCACTTCGGCGGTATGCACTCGGACGGGCCAGTGGCCCTGCAGACAGGAGACGCATGATGGCGGGCGAGGACGGCAAGGACAAGGTGGCACCGCGGACGACCGAGGGACAACGCAAGCTCGATCGCCGCGACGTGCTGATGGGACTCTCGACGGTCCCGGCGCTGGGGCTGTTCGGCTACGCGTGGCGCAAGCAGAACCAGGTCAAGCAGGCGGCGGCACGGGCCGCGGTCGCCCCGCGCGAGGCGGCCGCGGCAGGCGACGTGCGGGAAGTGAACGTCGCCCTGCTCGGCGCCGGCGCGCAGGGGCAGGTGCTCACCGAGGCGATGCAGCGCATCCCGGGCCTGCGGTTTCGCGCCGTGTGCGACATCTGGACCGAGTACAACCAGCGGCGCGTGGTGAACACGCTGAAGCGGTACGGTCACGAGGTCAACGGCTACGTGGACTACCGCGAGATGCTCGACAAGGAGCCCGCGATCGAGGCGGTGGTCATCGCCACGCCCGACTTCTGGCACGCCGAGCATGCCATTGCGTGCATGAAGGCCGGCAAGCACGTGTACTGCGAGAAGGAGATGTCCAACACGCTCGAGGGCGCCCGCAACATGGTGCTCGCCGCGCGCGAGACCGGCAAGCTCCTGCAGATCGGCCATCAACGCCGCTCGAATCCGCGCTACATCCACTGCCACGACAAGCTGCTGAAGGAGGCGAACCTGCTCGGACGGATCGTCACCGTCAACGGCCAGTGGAACCGCGCGGTAGCGGCCGACCTCGGCGCGCCCGACCGCTACGCGATCCCCCAGGCGACGCTGACGCAGTTCGGCTTCAAGGACATGCACCAGTTCCGCAACTGGCGCTGGTACAAGGGCCTCGGCGGCGGCCCGATCGTCGATCTCGGGTCGCACCAGATCGACATCTACAGTTGGTTCCTCGGCTCGAACCCGACGCACGTGACCGCCAGCGGCGGCCTGCTCTACCACGACCCCAAGACGCACGAGTGGTACGACACGGTCATGGTCATCTACGACTACATGACGCCGGCCGGCCCGGCCAAGGCGTACTACCAGACGCAGACGACCAACGGCAGCCAGGGCTACTTCGAGACGTTCATGGGCGATCAGGGCACGCTGCTGATCTCGGAGTCGGAACTGAACAACCCCGGCTCGATCTACCGCGACCCCAATGCGCCAGCCTGGGACGCGTGGATCCAGAAGGGCTACATCGGCGCCCCGGTGATCCCCGAGGCGAAGGACGAGGAGGAGGGCGCCTCGGGGGCGATCGCGGACGTCCGCGAGTCGGCGGCGCCCGATCGACACAAGGTGCCCGTCGCGCTCACCGACCCGTACCACCAGCCGCACCTGCAGAACTTCTTCGACGCCGTGCGCGGGAAGGCCAGGCTCAACTGCCCGGCCGAGGTCGGCTACGAGTCGGCGGTGGCGGTGCTCAAGGTCAACGAGGCGATCGAATCGAACACCCGGCTGGCGTTCCGGCCGGAGGACTTCAAGGTCGGGGGCGAAGCATGATGGCCGAGACGCGGGCTTCACGCTGGGCGATGGTCGGCATCACCGTGATGCGCGTGCTGGTGGGGTGGCACTTCCTGTACGAAGGCCTCGCCAAGCTCACGGCCGACTCGTGGTCGGCGGCTGGCTTCATGAAGCAGTCGCGCGGGCCCTTCGCCGGGTTCTTCCGGTGGCTCGCCAGCGACCCGACCATGCTGTCCTATTCCGACACGATCACGATGTGGGGACTGACGATCGTGGGCGCCTGCCTCATCCTGGGCCTGTTCACGCGGCTGGCGAGCCTGGGCGGCATCGGTTTCCTGATGCTGTTCTACCTGTGCAACCCCCCGTTCATCGGCTACTTCTACACGATCCCGTCAGAGGGCAGTTACCTGATCGTGAACAAGAACCTGGTGGAACTGGCCGCACTCGTCGTCGTCTTCGCGACAGGCAGCGGGACGTTCGCGGGGCTCGACCGCATCGTGCACGGCCTGTGGGTGCGGAAGCCGCGCCTGGCGCGGGCGTAGGCCCCCGTCGATCCAGCCCCTGTTCGGTGACCGGCGTCGCGTCGAACAGGGGGCGATGCTCTCTGCCTTCCTTTGGCACTCGCCTCGGGAAGGATCATGCGGTAGGCTCACAAGCAACTCGTCTATGACTCTGCGTCCCCACTCTCTCATCGTCCTTGCCTTCATCGCGTGGGTGGCGAGCATCTGCGTGGTGCCGGTGCTGGCGTCGCGATCGGCGGTTGCCGCTGCTCCCGCACCGGTGGCCGCCGCTGCGGCGCAGCCCCCTGACGCCCCCGTCGAGATCACCGACGCCGACTGCATGGACTGTCACGGCGACCCGGAGGCCACGGCCGACGACGGGCACAGCATCGCCGTGGACGCGTCGCGCTACGCCATGTCCGTGCACGGCAAGGAGGAGATGAGCTGCACCACGTGCCACGCCGACCTCGACGGCAAGGAACTGCCGCACGAGGACAAACTGGAGAAGGTCGACTGCTCGACGTGCCACGACGACGCGGTGAATGCCTACGCGAGCAGCGTGCACGCCACCGCGCGCCGCGATGACGGCAAGACTGTGGGCGCCACCTGCGTCGACTGCCACACCGCGCACGAGACGCAGCCGGTGGCCAGCGGCGCCTGGCGCATGGACATGGTGGCCGAGTGCGGCACCTGCCACCTCGATCGGCTCAAGACCTACAAGGACACGTTCCACGGCAAGATCACCTCGCTCGGATTCGAGCGCGTGGCCAAGTGCTCCGATTGCCACGGGGCGCACGACGTCCATCCGCAGAAGGACCCACGGTCGATGGTCTCCAGTGCGAAGATCGTGGCGACGTGCCAGCAGTGCCACAAGGACGCCACACCCGGGTATGCGCAGTACGATCCCCACGCCGACAAGGACGACGTCGAGCGCAGCCCCCAGCTGTACTACGCCTCGCGGTTCATGCACTGGCTGCTCGTCGGCACCTTCGGATTCTTCGGACTGCACGCGATGTTGTGGCTGCCCAGGAGCGCCATGGAGCGCCGCCGTCACAACCGCGCCCACGCCGAGTCGGCACCCACGGCAGATGCCGCGCCCGAGTCCGCACCCGAGTCGGCCGCGCCCGAGTCGGAGCCCGAGCCAACGGCTGCGCCGAAGGACACTGAACAGTCATGACCACCGAGACGGGACGATTCGTCCGGCGCTTCGACGCCGTCGACCGCACGCTGCACGTCTTCTTGATGATTGCGTTCCTCGGCCTGGCGATGACCGGGCTGCCCCTGGTGTTCCACGAGGCCGCCTGGGCCCGCAGGGTGGTGCGCCTGTTTCCGGATTTCGCAACCGCCGGGAACATCCACCGCGCGTGCGCCACGCTGCTGATCACGATCTTCATCGTCCACCTCGCGCGGGTGGGACGGCGCATCGTGATCGACAAGGACTGGGGGATGTTGTGGGGGCCGAGGTCGATGGTGCCGCAGCCGCGGGACGCCTCCGATTTCGTCGGCCACGTGAAGTGGTTCGTCGGCCTGGGGCCACGCCCGGCGTTCGACCGCTTCACCTACTGGGAGAAGTTCGACTACTGGGCCGTGTTCTGGGGCATGGGCGTCATCGGCGCGTCTGGCCTGCTGCTCTGGTTCCCGGCGTTCTTCTCGCGGTTCCTGCCCGGGTGGGCCTTCAACGTCGCCCTGCTGGTGCACGGCGAGGAAGCGCTGCTCGCCGTGGGCTTCATCTTCACGCTGCACTTCTTCAACGGACACCTCCGCCCGGAGAAGTTCCCGATGGACCCGGTCATCTTCACCGGCGTCGTCCCTGAAGAGGAGATGCAGCGGGAGCGTCCCGGGGAGTACGCCCGCATGCAGGCGGCAGGGACGCTCGACGCCATCCGCACGACAGCTCCGCCGCCCTGGCTGCGCGTCCTCGGCTACGCCATCGGCACCACGGCGATCGTGACTGGCCTGACGATGGTGGGCCTCATCGTCGTCGGCCTCATGCGGTAGCGGGCCGAGGCCCGCAAGACACCGCCCGGGGCGCGTCGACACGCCCCGGGCGTTCCCCTCGATCAGTCCAGCGTGATGGTGCGCTTCACCTTGTCGAAGCGCGCCCGCCGGCCCGTCTCATAGGACATCGTGGCCATGATGCTGGCCACGGAATGCTGGTAGCCGGTGTCGAGCGACGCGTTCGGCGTCTTGCCGTCGCGCATGCACCGGTACCAGTTCACCCAGTGGTCGGTCTGCTCGATGGGCTCGACCTTGTTCTCACCGCGAATCGAGCCGTCGCGGTTGATGCCGCCGTCGGGGCTGTAGGTGGCGTTGGACCAATCGAGCTTCAGCAGGCCCTTGTCGCCGGCGAAGCGGGTGACGTTGCCGGCGCTGTTGCCGAAGTTGGTCGTGTAGCTGATCATCAGGCCGTCGGGATACTGCCAGAGCGCGTCCACCTGGTCCGGCGCGGTGAAGCGATGCTCGTCCTTCCACGTATAGACCCCGCCCAGGCAGACGCACGTCTCGGGAATCCCGAGGTCGGCGATGTAGTGCACCAGGTCGAGGAAGTGCACGCCCCACTGCGGCACCGGCCCCTGCGAGAACTCCCAGTAGCCGAACCAGCCCGAATACAGGATCGGGTCGAAGGCCTTCTTCGTGCGGTCCTTGGCGAAGACCTTCCAGTCGAGATCGGCCGCCTTCACGTCGGGTTTCAGGTACTGGTACCAGTACGGCTTGTCGCCGTTGCGGATCTGATCGATGCGGGAAATCCTGCCGAGCTTGCCTGACTTCAGCAGGTCGCGGCAGCCTGCCGCCACACCAGAGCTGCGCAGCTGCGTGCCGACCTGGATGATGACCCCCGACGCCTTCGCCGCCGCGTACGCACGGTTCAGTTCGCCGATCTCGTTGGCCATCGGCTTCTCGACATAGACATGCTTGCCCGCCCTGGTGGCGGCCTCGAGGTGCGCGGCGTGCCAGTGATCGGGCGACGAGATGAACACCGCGTCGACCTCCCGGAGGTCGAGCAATTCCTCGACCGACCGGCACTGCTTCGCGTCGGTGCCAAACCACTCCTTGGCCTTGGCCGCCGCGGTCTCGCTCGCCACGCGCCAGGGGTCGTACACCGCGATGACTTCCAGGTTCTCTGCCTGGGCGTGCTGGTGCACGCTGGCCATCTCGACGCCGATGCCGCGGTCGCCGCACCCGATGAGGCCGATGCGGATCCGATCATTGGCGCCGATGCTGCGGCGCTGCGTGGCCGCGTCCAGGCCGCGTGGCGCAACCAGGGACACCGCCCCGGCTGCAGCAACGGTCGTCAGGAAGTCTCGGCGTGTGTGGGGGGGCCTCGTCATCGCGTCACTCCTTCTCCAAGCGCGCTGCGGGCGGGGAGCGCGCAGCATCCGATGCGCTGCCGAAGTGTACTGCAGGCGGGCACACCTGTGGGATGCTCGTGGCGCCATGCCGCTCGCTCCTCGCGCCCTCCTGCTTGCCGGTCTCCTGGTCGCTCGAGGACTCGTCGCGCTGATCGCGGCGGCGGGCTCGCCGCCCGCCCGTCCGTGGGTCGTCGCGCATCGCGGGGCCTCGGCCCATGCGCCGGAGAACACGATTCCCGCGTTCACGCTCGCGGCCGAGCAGGGCGCGACCTTCGTCGAACTCGATGTCCAGCGCACGAAGGATGGCGCGCTGGTGCTGCTGCACGACCTGACCCTCGAGCGCACGACCGACATCGCGCAGGTGTTCCCCGATCGGGCGCGCGAGGTGATGGTGAAGGGCGAGGCGCGTCGCCAGTGGCCGCTGGCCGATTTCACCCTCGCCGAGGTCCGACGACTTGACGCCGGCCGCTGGTTCGATGCGCGCTTCGCGGGGACGCCCGTGCCGACCCTCGCCGAGACGATCGCCGCCGTGCGCGGTCGCATCGGCCTCTACATCGAACTCAAGGCGCCGGAGCGGTATCCGGGCATCGAGGCCGAGATCCTTGCCGCGTTGACGGCCGCGGGGCTCGACCAGCCGTACGCGGACCCGAGGACGCCGGTGGTGCTGCAGTCCTTCACGGTGGGCAGCCTCCAGATTCTGGCGCGCGACCTCCGCACCACACTGCCGATCCACCTGCTCTTCGGGCCGGCGGACGCCGCACGCTGGACGTCCGCCGCGGGCCTGGCCGAGGCGCGGACGTTCGCGACCGGACTGAGCCCGGACAAACAGGTGCTGCGCGCCGATCCAGGACTGGCGGCGCGGGCCCACGCGCTCGGGATGCCGGTCACGCCGTACACGTTCCGCGCGTCTGCGGTGGGCACCTACGCCGACGTGGGGGCCGAGATGCGAGCCGCGCTGGCCGCGGGCGCCGACGGGGTCATCACCGACAACCCGGATCAGGCACCGCGTCGATAGCGGCCGCCCGCACCGCCGCTCGCGGTGACGCTAGGGGCGCACCAGGATGTAGTCGCCCCGGTCGTCGGCGCGACGGAAGTCCACGGCGTGGTAGCCCGCCGCGAACAGCGCCTCGAACTGCGCGCGCGTCTGCAGCCGCCAGTCGAGCGCCAGATCGGGCGCGTGCTGGAGCATGGCGCCGAAGCGCGCGGGCACGGGCACCCGCACCACCGGCGTGTCAGGCAGCGAGGGCGCGGCGTGATAGACGTCCCAGCCCTCGCGTCGCGTCACCGTTCCGGCTGGCACGCCGTCCTCCAGGGCCGCCCGCGCCAGCAGCGGTGATCGGATCGGCGTGCCGTTGGCGTCGATCTGCCACGTCGCGATGAAGCGATCGGTGGGGGCGCCCCTGTGCAGGTCGCTGGAGGAATCGCCGTAGACATGCTCGGCATACTCGTCGGCGCGCGCGCCGAGCTTCACCAGGTTGAGGTGGGCGTTGAGGCTCTGGAGCGGGTCGTAGGTCCACTGGATGCGCGAGTAGCCGCGCGCGGCCACACGCCGCGCCTGCTCGAACTTCAACTGGGTGCCCAGGCCCGCACTCCGCAGCCCATCGTCGACGCCGGTCATGTGGGACCAGTGCAGCCGCTGCCCGTGCCGATCGCCGGGGACGGAGAAGGCGAAGCCACGCAGGGTCCCGTCGATGAACGCGCCGAGCAGCAGGGCCCCCGACTTCACCAGCGCCACCATCAGCAGGATCGGGCTGATGTCGATGTCCTCGCCGCCCCACACGCTCCGCTCCATGGCCTGCACCAGGCGGATCTCGTCCACGCTGGTGAGCTCACGGAACTCGACCGCCGCCGCCGGCGGCAGTGACGACGAGGGCGAGGGCGCGGCGGGCGACGTCATCGGGAAAGCATAGCGGTTCTTGTACGATCCCCCTCATGTCGTCTGCCGCCTTTCCCCTCACGCGCACGTTGACGGCCGCCGCGCCCGTGCGTCTCTCCTCGATCGAGGTTCGCCTCGTGTCGCTGACGCTCGTGCGGCCGTTCGAGACCAGCTTCGGTCGCACCGACACGCGCACGGTGCCGCTGGTGCGGATGGTGGCCGACGGCGTCGAGGGCTGGGGCGAGATCGTGGCCGACCAGGAGCCGCTCTACAGCGAGGAGACCCTCGGCACGGCGCAGCATGTGCTGGCCGACTGCTTGATCCCGGCCCTGCTGGCGCGCCCCCTGTCGTCGGTCGAGGACGTCGCCGCGACCCTGCGCCGGTTCAAGGGCCATCGCATGGCCAAAGCGGGGCTCGAACTGGCGTTCATGGACCTGGCGGCCCGCTCTCGCGGCCTGTCGATCAGCCAGGCGATCGGCGGCACCCGTGATCACGTGCCCGTCGGTGTCAGCCTCGGCATCGAGAAGACCATCGACGCGCTGGTCGAGCAGGTCCTCGCGCACGTCGCGCAGGGGTACCAGCGCATCAAGCTGAAGATCAAGCCGGGGTGGGATGTCGAGGTCGTGCGCGCCGTGCGCGAGGCCTATCCGCAGGGGCTCCTGTCGGTGGATGCCAACACGGCCTACACGCTGGCGCACACGGAGCACCTCCGGCAGCTGGACGCCTTCGATCTGCTGATGATCGAGCAGCCGCTGGCGCACGACGACATGGTCGATCACGCGGCGTTGCAGCGCGCCCTCCGCACCGACATCTGCCTCGACGAGTCGATTCTCCATGCCCGTGGCGCCGCCCACGCGCTCGCGCTCGGCAGCTGCCGCCTGATCAACATCAAGATCGGGCGCGTCGGCGGCTACACCGAGGCCCTGGGCGTGCACGACGCCTGCCAGACGCACGGCGCGCCCGTCTGGTGCGGCGGCATGCTGGAGTGCGGTATCGGGCGCGCGCACAACGTGGCGCTGGCGAGCCTGCCCAATTTCTCGCTGCCCGGCGACATCTCGGCGAGCAAGCGCTACTGGGCGCGCGACGTCATCACCACGCCCTTCGAGGTGGCGCCCGACGGCACCGTCGCCGTGCCCACCGGGCCCGGGACCGGCGTGGAGATCGACCACGCGTTCCTCGACGAGATCACGGTCGGCCGGCGGGTATTCACGGCGCCGTAGCGTCGAGCGCCAGCAGCAGGGCGGCGGCCAGCGCGACACGGTCGGGCAGCGACGCGATGTCGACGTGTTCGTGACGGGCGTGCGCGCCATCACCGAGCGCGCCGAGGCCGTCGAGGGTCGGCACCCCGAGCGCCGCGGTCAGGTTGCCATCGGAGGCGCCACCGGTGGCGCCCTCCCTGACGTCCAGTCCCATCGCGGCACCGGCCTCCCGGGCCATCGTGAAGAGGCGCTGCACGTGCGGCCCGCGCTCCAGCGGCGGGCGCTCGAACCCGCCCCGCCAGGCGAGCCGCACGCGCGGATCGTGTGGGGCCAGGGCGGCAAACGCCTGCTCGATTCGTGCCTGTTCGGCCATCGCACTCACGCGGACGTCGACCTCGGCATGGGCATGTTCGGCCACCACGTTGGAGCGAGACCCGCCGTCGATCAGGCCCGCATTGATCGTCGTCCCGAGCTGGGGCGCCTGCAGGGCGTGCAGGGCGAGCACCTGCCGCGCGAGCTCGGTGATGGCCGACGCGCCGGCCTCGGGGGCGATGCCGGCATGCGATGACACGCCGTGGACGTCGAGGTGCCAGACGCCGACGCCCTTGCGCGCCGTCTTCAGCACGCCCCCCGGGAGCGCCGGCTCGAACACGAGGACGGCGACGCTGGCGCGCGCCTCGGCCTCGATCAGATCGCGCGAGGTATGGCTGCCCACCTCCTCGTCGGTCGTGAACAGGAAGCGGAGGCGCAGGTCCCGCAGCGACGAGCGCACCAGGGTCGCGGCGAGCATGGCGATGGCCAGGCCGGCCTTCATGTCGAACGTGCCGGGGCCGTGGAGGCGCCCGTCACTGATCGCGACCGGCATCTGCGCGAGGGTGCCGACCGGCCAGACGGTATCGAAGTGTCCCAGGAGCAGCACCTGGCGCGGACCCGTGCCGAGCGTGGCGCGCAGGTGCGCCCCCGCGCCCTCGCGCGGCAGCCGCTCCACCTCCGCACCGGTCTCCTGCAACAGGCGCGTGATGGCGTCGCCGCAGCGATCGAGGCAGGCCGCATCGCCGCTCGGCGACTCGATCCGGGCGAGCGCGCCGATGGTGTCGACGAGCCAGTCCCGGCGCGCCTCGCAGTCCTGGCGCAGTGACGGCAGGCGCTGTGGGGTCATGTGCCGCTATTGTCGCGCAGCGCCGGCCGTCACAGCGTCCGCAGGCGGTCCAGGTCGACGGGCCGTCCCGCTGCCACCACCGCGCGGACCTGCCGCACGCGCGCGATCGTCTGGGTGGGATCGCCCTCCACCACCACCACATCCGCCGCGGCACCGGGCCGCAGCGTCCCGAGGTCGACCCCACCGGGGCCGAGGAACGCCGCGCCCTCGCGCGTCGCCGCGCGCAAGGCGTCGGTCGGCGAGAGTCCGGCGGCCACCAGCAGGTCCAGCTCGCGCCACGGGGCCTCTCCACGCCCCGCGTGCGGCACCTCGGTGTGGCCGCCCATCACCAGCCGCGCACCGTGCGCGTGCAGGCGCGCGACCAGGGCCTGCATCTTCGCGAACCCCTCGGCGCGCGTCGCGGCCGTCAGCGTGCTCCCGCGTGGCGTCGCATCGGTCGACTGCGCCTCGAACACGGCCAGCGTCGCGTCGACGAACGGTCGCAGGCGCTCGACCACCGCGTAGAGCCGTCGTGCCTGCGGGCCATCGAGGTCGGCCTCGGCAAACAGCGCATAGCGGCCGTCACGCCGCGCGTCGTTGTCTGCGAGCACGGCCTGCCGGTAGCGTTCCGCCGCCATCGGCGACGCGATGCTGGTGCCGAACGACGTGACGTGCTCGACGCCGGTCAGGCCCGCCTCGATCACCGTCCGCGCGTCGAGGATCTCGAGGTGCGCGGTGCTCGGGACGCCCCGCAGCCGGCAGGCCTCGATGACGGCGAGCGCGCTGGCCAGCGGGAGCCGGTAGTAGATCTTGATGGCCGTCGCACCCTCGTCGACGGCGCGATGCACCTGCCGGCGCGCCTCCTCCGGGTCGCGCGCCACGACCGAGTCCTCGGGATAGGCCGGACGGTCCCCGTCGATGTGCGGACCCGTGAGGAACAGCCGCGGTCCCGGCAGGTCGTCCTGGGCGATGCGCGCCCGCAGCGGCGCGTGCATCGCCATCCACTCGCCCGGGTCGCGAAACGCCGTCACCCCGTGCGCGAGCTGCCGGAGCGCCAGCGCCGGGTCCGACTCGATGTGGTAGTGGCAGTCGACGAGGCCCGGCAGGATGGTGCCATCGGCCACCCGCGTGACCAGCGCCCCGGCCGGGGCAGGCACCGAGGCTGCCGTACCCGCAGCGACGATCCGGCCGTCGCGGATGACGACGCGCGCGCCGTCATTCGCGATGACCCTGGTGCCGTCGAACAGGCGGGGCGCCTCGAGCACGAGGGCGCCCGACGCGCGTGCCGTCGAGGCGGCCTGCGTCAGCGGGACCAATGCGCGTGCCACGCTCGCCCCGGCGGCCCAGGCACCGAGGGCGAGGACGGTCCGGCGCGTCATCGCTAGACCTCCCGCACCAGGCCTGCCCGGGTGCCCGCCGTGTTGCGCACCAGCACGAGCATGGCGGTCAGCGCGATCCAGGGGACGATGCTCGCGGCGACCATGACGGGCGCGAAGGAGTACTCGTCGGCCATCCAGCCCGTGAGGTAGATGGCCGCGATGGTGCCCAGACCCGCGCCGGTGCCCCCCATGCCGCTGACCGACGCCACCGACGCCGAGTCGTAGAGGTCCGCCGGCAGGTTGAGGATCACGGTCGAGAAGGCGGCATAGGCGAACGTCGAGATGGCGAAGCACGCGATGATGGCCGGCAGCGTGTCCACCCACAGGGTGGGCACCAGCATGGTCATGCCGATGGCCCCGACGACGCCGATGGACTTGCGGGCCGCTCCCACCGACCAGCCGCGCGCGATGAGCCAGCTCGACACGCCGCCGCCGAAGAAGTTGCCCGCATCGGCCGCGAGGAAGGGCACCCAGAACGCGAGCAGGCCTTCCTCGACGCTGAAGCCGCGGCTCACGAGATAGATGGCGAACCAGTCGGTGATGAAGAACCACACCGGGTCGGTGAAGGTCTTCGACAGGACGTAGCCCCAGGTCTGAGGCAGTCGCAGCAGGGTGGCGTACGGCAGCGAGACACCCGTCGCGTGTTCAGCGGCGTCGACCTCCTTGTCGCGCCGCAGCATCTCCCGCTCCTCGTCGGTGATCAGCGGATGCTCCTCGGGCCGTCGATACAGCGCCAGGAACAGGGCCAGCCACACGAAGCCCAGGGCGCCGGTCACGACGAAGGCCGGGCGCCAGCTGCCGAAGGCCGCGTACAGCGACAGGACCAGCCAGGGGGCGATGGCGGCGCCAATGGACGATCCGCTGTCGAAGAGCGCGACGGCCCATCCCGATTCGCGCCGCGGGAACCACTCGGACACGGCCTTGGTCGCGCCGGGCCAGTTGGCCGCCTCCCCGAGGCCGAGGGCGAACCGCGCGCCCATGAATCCCCCGAGTCCCGACGCCATCGACGTGGCCATGGCCGCCACCGAGTACCAGGCGACGCCGAGCGCCAGGCCCTTGCGCGTGCCCAGGCGGTCGATGACGCGGCCGGCCAGCGTCTGGCCCAGCGCATACGCCACGCGGAAGGCGATCAGGATGCGGGCGAAGTCGGAGTTGGTCCACCCGTAGTCCGTCTTCAGCAGGGGACCGAGGACGCTGAGGGTCTGTCGATCGATGTAGTTGATGACGGTCGAGAGGAACAGCAGCCCGCCGATGTACCACCGAAGCCCACGTACGCGTCGCGCCACCGAATCTCCCGCGAAATCATCCCGACAGAGGGAAAGCGCGTGAAGCTTACCGCACAGGCGGCATATGCTTGACGTCGCATGTCGTCGAGGCCCGGTCTCCTGCTGCAACGCGTCGTCGCCACGTCGCTCGCCTTCCTCATGCTCGCGGTGGCCCCGGGCGCGCAGACCCCCACCCCCGCGGCGGGGCGGAGTCGTCTGCCGCGCGCCGACGGCCCGCCCGTGCGCCTCGTGCTGCTGATCGCCGTCGACCAGTTCCGTCCCGACTACCTGAGGCGCTTCGGAGCGCCAGGCGCCGGGTTGCGCACCTTGCTCACGCGCGGGGCCGTCTTCTCGTCGGCCTACCTCGAGCACGGCATCACGGTCACCGCCGTCGGGCACTCGACGATGCTGAGCGGGGCCACGCCGGCCGTGAGCGGCATCATCGAGAATGCGTGGCACGAGCGGGCCACCAGGTCGCTGGTCGAGAGCATCACCGACCGTGACGTGCAGATCGTCGGCGGGACGGCGTCGGCTGGCATCGGCGCCTCGCCGCGCCGGATGCTCGTGCCCACCCTCGGCGATCAGATGAAGCTGGCCTCGGCCGCCGTGCCGGGGACCCCGCAGGCGCCTCGCGTCATCGGCATCTCCCTCAAGGACCGCAGCGCCATCCTGCCGGCGGGGCACGCGGCCGACGCTGCCTACTTCTTCCGCGGCGGGCGCTTCGTGACCAGCACCTACTACCGGGCGTCGTTGCCCGCATGGGTCGAGGCGGTCAATGCGCGGCGCCTCCCCGACACCTATGCCGGCAAGGCGTGGACCTTCGAGGGCGGGAGCCGGCCCTACCCGGCCGAACCGGGGCCGAAGCTCGACGCGGCCG
>NZ_JALHPM010000041.1:0-27336 GCF_022842525.1 Luteitalea sp. | reverse complement strand
CAGCCCGGCGGGCAACGAACTCGTCCTCGCGATGGCGACCGCGGCGCTGGAGCACGAGCAGCTCGGGCAGCGCGGCGTGACCGACGTGCTCACGGTGAGCTTCTCGTCCAACGACTCGGTCGGCCACGCGCACGGCCCGGAATCGCCCGAGGTCCGCGACATCACGAAGCACACCGACCGTCAGCTGCAGGCGCTGCTCGACGAGGTGGATCGTCGCGTCGGTCTCGGGCGAACGCTGGTCGCCTTCACCTCGGACCATGGCGTGGCGCCTCTGCCCGAAGCCGCCGCGGCCCTCCGCATTCCCGCCGGCCGGTTCGCGGCACAGACGCTGTACAGCGCCATCGAGACCGCGCTCACCGCGAAGTTCGGCGCCGGCCCGTGGCTGGCCCGGCCGTCCCTGCCGATGGTCTACCTGGACCACGAGCTGATCGCCAGTCGTGGCGTCGACGCCGCCGAGGTCCGTCGCGTGGCCGCCGAGGCCGCTGCCCGCGTGCCGCGGGTGGCCCACGTGTACACCCGGGACGCGATCCTCGAGGGTCGGCTGCCGCGCGATTTCATCTCCGAGCGCATCACCCGCGGGTATCACCGCGAACGCTCAGGTGACCTGCACGTCGTCCTCGACGCGCACTGGATGACGGCGGCGGTCGGCAGCACGCACGGCTCGCCGTACGGCTACGATGCCCACATCCCCCTGATCCTGATGGGGCCAGGGGTCGAGCCCGGCACCTACCCCGACCATGTGGCGCTCAACGATCTGGCGCCGACCCTGGCGTGGCTCATCGGCGTGGAGCCGCCAGCGGGTTCGCAGGGGCGCGTGCTGACCGAGGCTCTGCGCCGCAACGCCTCGGCATCCCGTCCGGTCGTGGAGCCGACGTCCAGTCCGCGATCGTCCGTGGCGCCAGGTCCCAGGAGCGTTGCGCCGTGATTGCGGTGTCGGACACGGTCGTGCTGCACGAGCGCGACCTGGAGGAGCGTTTCGTGCGTGCCTCCGGGCCCGGGGGGCAGAACGTCAACAAGGTGGCCACGGCCGTGCAACTGAGGGTCGACGTCGGCGCCACCGGCTTGCCGGCGGGCGTCAAGGCTCGCCTCATGCGGCTGGCAGGCAACCGGATGACGACAGACGGCGTGCTCGTGATCGAGGCGCGCGAGTATCGCACCCAGGCCCAGAACCGCGTCGCGGCGCGTGAGCGTCTGCACGCGCTGCTGCAGCAGGCCGCCACGGCGCCGCGCACGCGCACGGCAACGCGGCCCTCACTGGGGTCGAAGGTGCGTCGCCTCGACGCCAAGCAGAAGCGCGGCGACCTCAAGCGGCATCGTCGCTCGACCGACGACGACTGACCGACGTCTCACTCGCTGACGGCCCGTGGGTGCCACGCGCGGTGGTCGTCATCGACGCACCGGCGACAGCGGCGTCACGAGACCGACCAATTCTGTGCGTGCCGGCCGCCGCAACGACCCGCCCTGCGTGACACGCACACACACTCTTCGCTCATCAGTCGTCCCTGTTGTCGACGTGGTGACGGTCATTTCGTCTCGAGGTGTTGCCTAGCGCAACACTCGGACGCTCGATCCCGTGCCTCCTCCTGCCGAAGTGGTCACGTCACACACGGTTTTGCACGAGCGGGAGGCGGTCGCGGGCGTAATGGCCTGCGACACCTGTCTTGGCCTGATGCTTGCTATTCAAAGTGTCGGGTTCGCGTCGGTCGTGAGCCCTTCCCGAAACGCAGCACGTGTGTCACACCGGGGGCGTCCTCACGCCGCCGGGCACCCTCGGGGTGCGTGTGCCCGGACTGCCTGCCGGTGGGTGCGATGCATGTCGCGCCCGGTTCACCGCTCTTGTGGCATCTCCCTCCGGTCGGGTCGGCGAGGGAAGCGCTGTGCGCGGTGAGGTGGCGGACTCGCGGGAAGGGAAGACGGCGAATCAGGAGCTCGTGTCGCAATGCTGCTACCCTCCCGCCCTCCCTCGATCGCGCGCCCGGGCACGCTGGTGCTGCTGGCGCCCACGGCTGCCACCGTGGCCGAGACCTTTCGTGACGTCGACGTCGATGCGGCCAGGCATGCGCGTGTGCTGGCGGGGCTGCAGCGGCTGCGCGGCCAGGCCTACCTCCGCGATGGCGCGATCACCCGCGAGCAACTGACCGCCGACGGCTGCCACGTCCAGTCCGCCGACGATGCGAGCTGGCATGTGGTGTCGGTGCAGCCGGATGGCACCGTCGTGGCCTGTGCCCGGTTTCGCCTGCACGATCCCGCCGCTGCGCCCGAGTCGCTGGGGGTCTGGAGCTCGGCGCTGGCCCGGTGCGCGACGTGGTCGGGCCCGCTGCGTCAGGCCGTCGAAAGTGACATGAGCCTGGCGCGACTGCGGGGGGTGGCCTATGCGGAGGTGGGTGGCTGGGCCGTCGCCGAGGAGTGGCGTCGGACGACCCAGGCCGCGACCACCGCGCTCTCGACCTACGCGCTTGCCGAGGCCCTCGGTGGATGCATCGGCATCACGACCGCCACGGTCCGGCACTGCTCGTCGCGCATCCTGCGCAAGCTGGGGGGGCGATCGCTGCAGTGGGGGACGGCGATGCTGCCGGCCTACTTCGACCCGCAGTACGGCTGCGAGATGGAGATCCTGCGCTTCGACTCGAGTGCGCCGGGGCGCCGCTACGACCTGCACGTGGCACGCCTGGCACGCAGTCTTCGCGACCTTCCCGTGATCTGCGCCGCCGAGGGTCTGCGGGCGCCGGCACCGAGCGCACCGCGTGCCTCGCGGCTGCCGTCGTTCGCCTCCCTTTCCGAGAGGCACGTCCCTTGCTTCTCGACAGCAGAGTTCGCGCCCATCTGACCTGACCGCATGCCATCACTCCCCGACATTCCCTCAGCGGCCCGTGACGCCTGGGTCGGGATTGTCGGGGCGGCGCACGTCGTGGAGGCGCGGCACCAGACCGCGGCGGCGGCGACGGCCACGTTCGCCACGCACCGGCGCGTGCCGCTCATCGTGCGCCCCGAGACCCGCGAGCAGGTGCAGGGCTGTGTACGTGTGGCGGCCGCGCATGGTGTGCCGCTCTACCCGATCAGCAGCGGCCTCAACTGGGGCTACGGGTCGCGCGTGCCGGCGTCGGACGGCAACGTCATCCTCGACCTCGGCCGCATGCGGCGCATCGTCGACTTCAGCGAGCCGCTGGCCTACGTCACGGTCGAGCCCGGAGTCACCCAGCAGCACCTGTTCGACTTCCTGCAGGCGCGCGGCTCCCGCCTCTGGATGGACGCCACCGGCACCAGTCCTGCCGCCAGCCTGATCGGCAACACGATGGAACGGGGCTTCGGGCACACCCCGTACGGCGATCACTTCGCGCACGTCTGTGCGCTCGAGGTGGTGCTCGGGGATGGCACCGTGCTCGACACGGGCTTTGCACGCTTCGGCGAGACGCCGAGCGCGCCCATCTATCGCTGGGGACTCGGGCCGGTGATCGACGGGCTGTTCACCCAGTCCAACTTCGGCATCGTCACCCGCATGACGATCTGGCTGATGCCGGCCCCCGAGCACTTCCAGGCGTACTTCTTCCGATGCGACGCGCCGACCGACCTCGGGCGCGTCATCGACGCCCTGCGTCCGCTGAAGCTGTCGGGGACGCTGCGCAGCGCCGTGCACATCGGCAACGACTACAAGGTCCTCAACGGTCTGCAGCAGTACCCGTGGCAGGAGATGGGGACGCGCACGCCGCTCTTGCCGTCGGAGATGCCGGCCTTCCGGCAACGCCTGCGTATCGGCGTGTGGAACGGTTCCGGCGGCCTCTACGGGACGCGGCCGCAGGTGGCCGAGGCACGGCGTCTCGTGCGACGGGCCCTGAGCGGCATCGCGACACGTCTCGAGTTCCTCGACGATCGTCGTCTCGCACTCGCGAAGCGGTTCGCTCGACCGTATCGGCTCATGACGGGCTGGGATCTCTCTGCGGCCCTGACGTTGCTCGAGCCGGTCTACGGTCTGATGCGCGGGGTGCCGACGGCGCAGCCGCTCGCGAGTGCGTACTGGCGCAAGCGCACCCCACCCCCGGCGCAGATGGATCCCGATCGCGATCGCTGCGGCCTGTTGTGGTGCGCCCCCGTGGCGCCGATGGAAGGCGGGCATGCCGAACGGCTGGCGGACCTGTCGTCCACGGTGCTGCTCTCGCATGGCTTCGAGCCGCTGATCTCGATCACCCTGGTCACCGATCGCGCCATCACGTGCGTGGTGTCGATCAGCTACGACCGGGATGTCGCCGGTGAGGACGCGCGCGCCCTGGCCTGCTATCACGCCCTGCTCGATGCGCTGAATGCCCAGGGCTACCTCTCGTACCGACTGGGCATTCAGGCGCTGTCGCGCACGCCGCTGCCCGACAACGCGGCGGCTCTCCTGGCGCACATCAAGCGGGCCTGCGATCCGGGGCGCATCCTCGCGCCTGGCCGCTATGGTCTCGGCATCACACACGCCGAGTGACGCCACGGTCGAGTCGCAGCTGTGAACGTGCGGCGTGTAATCGAGAACAGACCGTAGTGGCGCTGTACACGCGTCCGCCTCTGCTGTTTCCGGGGCGTTCTGGCGCAATTCACAAAATTTCCATTCATCCACGCACATTCGTTCGCGATGGGCTCGCGTGCACCGGATCGGCGCACATCGTGCACCCGTGCATCCCGGCTGTGTCTCCCCCAACCGGGCGGGAGATCGAAAGGGAACGCAAATGAACAAGATGCTGTGGTCGGTCGTGTGTGCAGGAATCCTCGCGGTGCCGGCAGTTGGTCGTGCCGCTCCTGTGACCGGTAGTTTCACCTTCGTCGGTCAGGAGGACGTCCAGGTCGGCGTCGACTATGTGAACTTCGGCGAGTTCCCCGACATCTTCAACACTCCGATCGGGGACATCCAGTTCCTGACGGGGACGGGGACGTTTGCCGGCATCGGCGGGACCTTCGGCACCATTCAGGACATCGTCGGCATCGTGCCCGGAACCGATGTCATGGTGACCGACTTCATCGTGGCCGAGGCGCGTCCTGAGCTGGACTTCACGCTGACGCAGGTGGCGCCCGGCGTGTTCGGCTCGGGCCAGTGCTTCGCGCCGCCGGCAGCTGGACAGACCTGCACGCCGCCGGTTCCGGTGGGCTCGCCCTTCAATCTCATCAACGACAGCGCGTCGTCGTTCGGTGTGACGATGCGGGTGCTGGGCTACGTGACCAACGAACTCGGTGAGGTCAGCACGTTCACGGGCAACTTCAGCTCGCAGCGCACCGACATTCCGTACCAGGCCGCGCTCGGCGCCATCGCCGACGACGAAATCGGCTTCTTCCGCTCGTCGTACTCGGCCGACTTCGCCTTCACGCCCCAGCAGGTGCCGGTGCCCGAGCCCGCCAGCATGGTGCTCATGGGGCTCGCGCTCTCCGGCATGGCCGTCGTCATCCGTCGCCGCAAGTGACCGAGGCCAGCTGAAGATCGGAGGGCAGGGCAGGACGATGGCTGTCCTGCCTCCGGTCTTCAGCGTCGGCGTTACTTCGGCCAGCCCGACGTGGGCAGGCCCGGAGTGACGCGCAGTGCGTTGGCGTAGTAGACCTTCCGGAGCACGGCATCGGGCAACTGCATGCCGTACAGCTTCCAGAAGGCGTGGTAGTCGCGGTAGTAGTCGAAGTACTCGTCGCCGGTCTCGAACACGCGCCAGTAGTAGGGGTATTCGCGTGGCTCGTACGCGTCCTTGCCGAAGAGGATGCGGTCCTGATACTTCACGAAGAACTCGCGGGCGGCACGGGGCTGACGGCCGAACTCGTACAGCACGGCCGACACTTCCAGCACCATGTTCGGCAGGCGATCGAGCGCTGCCGCGGCGCGCTTGAGGTCGTGGCCGTAGTAGCCGAAGTGTGCCGCGATGAAGCGGGTCTTCGGGTTGGCCGCGAACATGCGGTCGCGCTCGGCGAGCAGGTCCTCGAATGACGGCTGCCCGGGCGCGTTGTTGCGACGACTGGGGAACAGGGCCAGTTCGAGCCAGCGCTCGTTCTTGTAGTCCATTTCCGAGAAGAACTCCATCGGCTCCGCGGTGTGGATCAGCACGGGGATGTCGAGCCGTGCGCACGCCTGCCAGACGGGGTTCAGGACCGGGTCGTCCAGCTTGAGGCGGCCGCCGTCCGCCGCTTTGGACGTCAGCCCGAGGTTCTTGAAGATCTTCAAGCCGATGGCGCCGGCCTTGACCGACGCCTCGAGGTCGGCCACCGCCTTCTCCGCCCACCCAGGCGCACCTGCGCCATCCCAGCTCACGTTGGCGAACACCCGGAAGCGGTCCGGGTACTTGCTCGCCTTGATGAAGGACGTCTTCTCGGCAATCGCCGCTGGTGTCGTGCCGCCACTGAGGTTGACCAGCACGCGCACATTCAGCGCATCGAGTTCGCCGACGAGGCGATCGATCGTCTGGGCCGTCGGCCCGGTGTGGCTGTGGATGTCCACGACCGGGAACTTCGCCTTCGGCACCAGGTGCTGTTCGGTGACCAGCGTGGACCGCGGCCGATAGTCGAGGATGCTCGGCGGCGGGAACTCGGGCGTCTGGCACCGACCCGCGCGCACCTCGGTGGTGCCCGGCGGGCACTCCCCGCTCGCGTCGGGCGGGACCGACGGGGGCCCCCCGCCTCTGGGTTGCGCGACGACCCCCAGCGTGACGGCGACGATGGCGAGGGCGATGAATCCGACGAGCGGGGAACGGGCCTTGGACATGGGCTGCACTGTACTCCTCGACCCGCTACAACGACGAGCGGCGGCGTCGTGTTGACAGGCCCGCGTGGCGTCTGGCCCCGCTCTGTGGCTATGCTTGTGCTGCCTTCGCATGAGTACGTCGGATACATGGTCGGAAGTCCGTCGCGTGTTCCAGGAAGCCTCCGAGCGACACGGGGCGGACCGGGACGCCTGGCTCGCGCGCGTGCCGCCCGGCCCCGTGCTGGACGAAGTGCGGTCGCTGCTCGAGTGGCACGTGCCCGACACCGACTTCCTCGAGACGTCGGCTGCCGCCCCCTTCACCGCCGCCGCCCCACCCGTCGAGGACCTGATTGGCGTGACCCTCGGCGCGTGGCGCATCGAGGGGCGCATCGGCGCCGGGGGCATGGGCGTGGTGTATCGCGCGATCCGCGCCGACGCCGCCTTCGAGCGGTCGGTGGCGTTGAAGGTGATCGGGGCCTTCGGGCGATCACCGGCCGCCGTCGCCCGCTTCCAGCAGGAGCGCGAGACGCTGGCCCGCCTGGACCATCCGGCCATCGCGCGACTGCTCGACGGCGGGACGACGCCGGGAGGCGCGCCGTACTTCGTCATGGAACTGGTCGACGGCGTTCGGGTCGATCAGTACTGCGACGCGCGACGGCAGACGATCAAGGAGCGGCTGACGGTGTTCCTCCGCATCTGCCGCGGCGTGCAGTACGCGCACCGCAACCTGGTGGTGCACCGCGACATCAAGCCGGACAACATCCTCGTCATGGCAGATGGCTCACCGAAGCTGCTCGACTTCGGCGTGGCCACGCTGACCGACGGGACCCCTGCGGCCTCGCGCCGGGACCTCCTCGCCGCGCTGACCACCTGGGCACTCACCCCCGAGTTCGCGAGCCCGGAGCAGGTGCGGGGCGACCTGGTGACCACGGCCTCGGACGTCTACGCGCTCGGCGTGCTGCTGTACCTCCTGTTGACCGGCGTGCTGCCGTACCGGCTCGGCACGGAGGCGCGTGCCGACATGGCAGCGCGGCTGGCCGCGATGCGGCACGTGCCGCCGAGTCAGCGCATCGACGACGCGGACGCCACGACGCGCGCTGACAGGCGTCGCCTGACGCCGTCGGCGCTGCGTCGCCGCCTCGCTGGCGATCTGGACGCCATCACGCTGCATGCGCTCGAGGCGGATGCTGCCCAGCGCTATCAGACGGTCGACGAGCTGATCCACGACATCACGCGCCATCTGCAGGCGCGGCCGGTGCAGGCCCGGCCGCGGACGGCGCTCTATGTCGCCCGTCGCTTCGTGGCGCGTCACCGCGTCGGGGTGGCGGCGAGCGTGGCGGCCCTCGTGCTGGGGGCGGCCGGCCTCGGCGCCATCGTCCGCCAGTCGTCGATCGCCCGCGAGGCGCGGGCGCGCGCGGAGCGCCGCTTCGACGACCTGCGGGCGATGACGCGCGTCTTCATGTTCGATGTCCACGACGCCATCCTCAACGTGCCGGGGACGACCGATGCGCGGGCGTTGATGGTGCGGACCGGCAACGCGTACCTCGAGCGGCTCGCGAGTGAAGCGGGGCCCGATCCGTCCCTGCGGCGTGAACTGGCGGCGGGGTTCGTCAAGGTGGGGGACGCACAGGGCAACCCGTCGAGCCCCAACCTCGGGGACTCGACAGGCGCACGGGCCAGCTACACGCGGGCGATCGCCATCACCTCCGCGCTGCTGGCGAGGGACGCGACCGACATCGAAGCCGCGCGGACCCTTGCGCTGGCGCACCGCCGCCTGGGCGACGTGTTGGCGTGGATGGGGAACAAGTCCGCCGCGCTGTCGCACGCGGAGGCGTCGGCGGCGCGGTTCACGCACCTCGCCACGCTGCCAGGCGTCACGGCCGACGATCGCCTGCAGGTCGTCATCGCACACATCAAGCTCGGCGATCTGCTCGGGAACCCCAACCTGCCCAATCTCGGACGCACGGAGGCCGCGATGGCGCAGTACGACCATGCGCTGGCGATCATCGGCCCCCTGCTGACGGCCACGCCCGACGACCTGCGCGTCCGTCGCTACGTCGGGCTGACTCACGAACGCATCGGCTCGATCCACCAGCAGGCGGCGCGCTGGTCCGAGGCCGGCGCGGCCTACCGGGCCTCGTTCGCCATTCGCGAGGCGCTCGCAGCGGCGGCACCGGTCCACGTCGAAATGCAACGCGACCTCGCCATCGCGTACGAGAAGCTGGCCAACGTCGCGCAGCGCAGCGGCCAGCTCGAGGCGGCCGTCGGACACGCGCGCGGCGCGCTGGCCCGCTTCGAGCGCCTCGCGCAGCTCGATGCGGCCAACGCCAATGCGGCGCGCAGCGTCGCCATCAGTCGCGAGCACCTCGCCGACATGCTGCGCGATCTCGGCCAACGCGCCGACGCGATCACCGAACTGCGCGCGGCCCTGGGCGCGCACCGCGCGCTGGCCGACCGCGATGCCGGCAGCGCGCAGGCGCCGTGTGACGCCGCACGCGTGGCCGACCTGGTCGGCGAACTGACGTCGATGGGGCGTGCCACCGCGGATGCGTGCCGAACGTGGCGCGAGGCCGATGGCCTGCGTCGTCGCCCCGCGGCGGCAGGCTGTGGCGTGACCGGCGAGGCGGCGGCCACGATCGCGGGGCGCCTCGCACGATGCGACGTGCCGGGGGCGCCCTGACGTGGCGGCGCGCGAGGCGGTCCCTCCGGGCGATGACGAGGCGGCGGCGCGCCTGTTCCCGATGGTCTACGACGAACTGCGTCGTCTGGCCGCCGCCGCGCTCAAGGGTGAGCGGACTGATCACACCCTGCAGCCGACGGCGCTCGTCCACGAAGCCTTCCTCCGGCTCGCGGATCTGCCCGACCGTCAATGGCAGGACCGTGCGCATTTCGTCGCCGTCGCCGCCCGCGCCATGCGACGCATCCTGGTGGACCATGCGCGGGCGCGCAAGGCCGTCAAGCGTGGCAGCGGAGAGATTCGGGTGTCCCTCGAGGACATCGACGTGCCTGCCGGCACTGGTGTCGACGTCGATCTGGTCACCCTCGACGAAGCCCTCGATGGCCTCGCCCTGCTCGACGAGCGGCAGGCGCGCATCGTCGAACTGCGGTTCTTCGGCGGGCTGACGGTCGACGAGACCGCGGCCCTGATCGATGTGTCGACGCGCACGGTCAAGCGTGAGTGGCAGATGGCGCGCGCCTGGCTGCGCCGCGAACTGGCACGCCTCGACGCACGCTGACGCCCAGCGTCCGCCTCCGATTCCTGCCTCCACCTCCCGATTCTCCCCGGGGCTGGCCCCGTCTGGCTGATTCTTGCGCTTTGTCTACTTGAGCGCGAGGAACGTTGTTCTTCGCCAGCGGTAGACAAATGTCCATGAATTCACAAACTAATGACCTCCGGGAGCCCGCTGTCGTCGGGGCGACTCGCCGGCTGACTCAGGAAACAGGCTATCAGGCTGGCGCCGACAAGGTGGCGCTGCCTCGCCTGTCGTGCACCGCGGCCGACCGCGCGCGGCTCGAGCAGTGGTCACGCGCGGCGACCGTGGCGCATCGCCTCGTGCTTCGCAGCCAGATCGTGCTTCTACTGCTCGAGGGGCACAGCCAGGTGAGTGCGGCGCGTGTGCTCGGGGTGTCGCGCGAGACCGTGGGCCGGTGGGAACGGCGCTTCGCGGCCGGTGGTCCCGAGGCCTTGCTGCGTGATCGCCCCGGTCGTGGTCGCCGCCCCGGACGCAACGCCACGCATGTGGCCCGTGTGGTGGACGCCCTGCGCCACGCGCCGCACGGCACGTGGACCGTCCGTCGGCTCGCGGCGCACGTCGGCGCGAGTGCCGCCACCGTGCAGCGCATCTGGCGCGAGCATGCGGCCTCCGCCCTTGCCCCGGTGGCTGGGCAAATCCTGAATCGGTCGAGCGAGGCCGCCAGCACCAGTGCTGGCAACGCGCTTGCTCTGTCAGCGACCGATTCGGATACCTCCCTCGTTTCCGCACAGGACTCCCGCGCATGTCGATGATTCACCGTTCGCTCGTCGCCTCCCTGACCGCCCTGCTGCTGGCCATCCTCGCGCCAGCGGCGAGCGCCGCACCGCTGGCCATCGCCTCGTTCTCTGGCGACGACACCCCCGCCTTCGGCATGAGCCTGACGGTGTGGAACGACAGTGCGTTGTTCCCGGAACTGGCGGGCGGCGATGCCTTCGAGCAGCTCACGCTGCAGCTGTTCGACAGCAACCTCGCGGCGATCACCACCTACAGCCTCGACTCGCTGGCGGTGGACGACGTGTGGTTCACCCCGGGCTTCGGCGATGTGACGACGGCGTTCGGCGAGGTGCGCAGCGTCACGCTGTCCCTGGTCTTCCGTGGGCAGGCACTCGTGGCGTCACTCCGCACCTGTCAGCCCGGTGACAACGGCGACGGCTGCTTCGTCGACATCCTCGTGCCGCTCGACCCGGTGGTCGACCCCGATTGCCTCGTCGAAAGCCCCACGTGCGAACTCATCGGCCGCACGGCTGCTGCCGACGTCGAGTTCGCGCCGCCGGGCGTGCCCGAGCCGGCCGTGTCGGTGCTCGTGGCCGTGGCGCTGCTTGGCGCGGTTCGCCGCGCACGCGCGTCCGCCTCTCGCGCCTGACCTTTTCGCCCTCGCTTTCCCTCCCGCGCAATGAGCACACACACGCACGCTGTCCCCCACACTGCCCGCCGCCGACGAACCTGGGTGGTTGCCGTCCTGATGGCGCTCGGACTCGCCTCGGGTCCAGGAACGCGCGACGCCGCCCTGCGTGCCGGGGCGCTGACCAAGGTGGACCCGGGACGTGTGTCGGTGGGGGTGCTCGTCAATCTGACGGGAGCGGGCTTCGCCACGACGGCAGCGGCCAACGAGGTCGTGTTCACGCCACAGAACGGCAGCTCGGTGACCGTGCGGGCCAACGCGGTCGCCACCGTCAACGAGAAGCGCGGGACGCGACGACTGACGGTCCTGGTGCCGAGCCTGCCTGACGGGCCGGCCGCGGTGCGTGTGGTCAACACCGTCAGCGGCGAGCAGAGCACGACGTCCACGGTGCGCATCATCAGCCTGACGCCATCGGTGACCGAACTGCAGCAGGGCGAGACGCGTGATCTGGTCGTGACGGGGTCGGCGGAGACGGCGTTCGTCGCCCGCACGCGCGTGGCACTCGGCTCGGGCATCAAGGTGGAGTCCGTGGTCGTCGAGTCGCCGACGCGACTCGTGGCCAGGGTGGCCGTGGCGACCACGGCCACAGTCGGCGCGCGCACCCTCGATGTCTCCGCCTCTGGCCTGCTGGCCCGCTACACCGGGATGGCTGTCGTAGTCCGTGGACCGGCCAACGTTGCGCCGACGGTGAATGCTGGCGCGGATCAGAGCATCACGTTGCCGGCGGCAGCGACCCTGACGGGCAGCGCGACCGATGACGGGCTGCCGGTGGGCAGCACGCTGACGTATGCGTGGGCACAGGTGAGTGGCCCAGGCACGGCGACGTTCGCGGCGCCGACCAGCGCGAGCACCAGTGCGACGTTCTCGGCGGCGGGCACCTACGTGCTGCGCCTGACGGCGAGCGATGGCGCGCTGAGCGGCAGCGACACCGTGACCGTGACGGTGACCGACGCGCCGCAGACCAATCTCGCGCCGACGGTGAATGCGGGTCCGGATCAGAGCATCACGTTGCCGGCGGCAGCGACCCTGACGGGCAGCGCGACGGATGACGGGCTGCCGGTGGGCAGCACGCTGACCTACGCCTGGGCACAGGTGAGTGGCCCCGGCACGGCGACGTTCGCGGCGCCGACCAGCGCGAGCACCAGCGCGACGTTCTCGGCGGCGGGCACCTACGTGCTGCGCCTGACGGCGAGCGATGGCGCCCTCAGCGGCAGCGACACGGTGACCGTGACGGTGACCGACGCGCCGCAGACCAATCTCGCGCCGACGGTGAACGCGGGGCCGGATCAGAACATCACGCTGCCGGCGGCGGCGGCCCTGGCGGGTAGCGCGACCGATGACGGGCTGCCGGTGGGCAGCACGCTGACGTATGCGTGGGCGCTGGTGAGCGGCCCGGGCACGGCGACGTTCGCGGCGCCGACCAGTGCGAGCACGAGTGCGACGTTCTCGGCGGCGGGCACGTACGTGCTGCGGCTGACGGCGAGCGACGGCGCGCTGAGCGGCAGCGACACGGTCACGATCACGGTGACCGACGCGCCGCAGACCAATCTCGCGCCGACGGCGAACGCGGGGCCGGATCAGAGCATCACGCTGCCGGCGGCGGCCGCGCTGAGCGGCTCGGCCACCGATGACGGGCTGCCGGTGGGCAGCACCTTGACGTATGCGTGGGCGCAGGTGAGCGGCCCCGGCACGGCGACGTTCGCGGCGTCGACCAGTGCGAGCACCAGTGCGACGTTCTCGGCGGCGGGCACCTACGTGCTGCGCCTGACGGCGAGTGATGGCGCGCTGAGCGGCAGCGACACGGTGACCGTCACCGTCAACGCCGATGGCGGGGGCGATCCCCCGCCGACGGAACTCAATCGGATGCCCACGGTGAATGCGGGGCCGGACCGCTCGGTCACGTTGCCGGACGGCGTCACGCTGGCCGGGCAGGTGAGCGACGACGGTCTGCCGGTCGGCAGCACGCTCACGCTGCTGTGGCAGCAGGTGTCAGGACCGGCGCCGGCCGGCATCGTCTCTCCCACGCTCGCATCGTCGGCCATCACGTTCCTTAACGCTGGCGTGTACGTGTTCAGGCTGCAGGCCAACGACGGCGAGTTCGTCGACAGCGACGAGGTGCGGATCACGGTCAGTGCCGCCCCCCCGCCACCGAACACGGCCCCTCTGGTCGACGCGGGCCCGGATGCCTCGGTCACGCTGCCGGCAGCCATCACCCTGGCCGCCACCGCGACCGACGATGGCCGCCCGGCGCCGGCGTCACTCGTGGTCACGTGGAGCCAGCGCTCGGGCCCGGGTGTCGCGGTGATTGCCAGTCCTGGCAGCAGCACGACTACGGCCACGGCCAGCGTCCCCGGGACGTACATCTTCCGCGCCGCCGCGACGGACGGCGTCCTGACCGGCGCAGACGAGGTGACGATCGTCGTCGCTGCCGCGCCGCCGCCGACCAACGGGGCACCGACCGTGACGGTGACCGCCGAGCCGCGCATCACGCTGCCGCAGGTCGCAACGTTGCGCGCCACGGCGACCGACGACGGCTTGCCGACGCCGACGCCGCCGGCGATTGCGTGGTCCCAGGTGGCCGGGCCGGGCGTGGCGGTCTTCGCCGCGCCTGCGGCCCTGACCTCGCCGGTGACCTTCTCGCTGCCCGGGACGTATGAACTCCGTGCCACGGCGAGCGACGGCGAGTTGACCGCCGCGGCCGTCGTCAGCGTCGTGGTCGATCCCGCGCCGCCGCTGAACACGGTGCCGCGCGTCGATGCCGGCACCGACGCGCGCGTCGTGATGGGCACGCCGCTGCCGCTGGCGGGCGTCGTCACCGACGACGGCCTGCCGGATGGGGCCGCGCTGGCCATCCAGTGGTCGTCGGCGCTCGGCCCGTCGCCGGTCGCCTTCGCGGCGCCTGGCAGCGCCACGACCACGGCGTCGTTCGGCATGCCGGGGCGGTACGTCCTCGAGTTGACGGCCAGCGATGGCGAGCTGGTCGGCAGCGACACGCTCGTCGTCACGGTGGTCCCCGGCGAAGGCGGCGATCTCCTGCCCCCGGTGATCACGCTGGATGCCCCAGCACGTGCACTGCCTGGGCAGGACGTCCGCATCACGGCGCGGGTGTCCGACGACATCGGCGTGACCGCGGTGACCTTCGTGGTGGACGGCGCCGAGCGCGAACCCCAGACCGCCACGCCGTACGGCATCACGGTCACGCTGCCGGAAGTGGCCTCGCCCGGGCAGCGGGTGCGCGTCCGCGCGACGGCGCGCGATGCTGCGGGTCGCATCGGCGAGGACGAAGCCGTCATCGAGATTGCGCTGACGCCCGACGTGCAGTCACCGACGCTGGACCTCCGCGTGCCCGAGGCCACGGTGCCGGGCGGCACGGTGACGGCACTCGCCGTCGCCACCGACGAATCCGGGATCGGACAGGTCGAGTTCTTCGTCGACGAGGTACCGTCCGCCGTCGTCACGGCGGCGCCCTACGAACTGATGTACGTCGTGCCGCCCGCCCGTCCGGCAGGGCCGATCTCCGTGCGCGCCGACGCGGTGGACGGCGCCGGCAATCGCGCCTCCGTCACGCGGATCGTTCAGGTCTCGGCCGATGCGGACACGACCGCGCCCGTGGTGTCGCTGACGGCACCCGCGACGGCCTCGTCTGGCGCCACCGTGCGCCTCGAGGCCGTGGTGACGGACTCTGGCGGTGTCGCCGACGTGACCTTCTCGACGTTCGGCCTAGCGATCGGCGAAGCGACGGCCGCGCCGTGGACCACCGACTTCGTCGTCCCCGAACTCCCTGTGGGCACGTCGCTGCCGGTGAAGGCACGGGCTCGCGACCTCTCGGGCAACGCCTCGGAGGCCACGGCGTCGATCGAGATCGTGGCGCGGCCGACGACGAGCATCGGGCTCGTCACCGGGCAGGTGATTGACGATCGCACCGGGCTCCCGGTGGGGGCCGCGCGGATCACCATCCTCGGAGGACTGCCCGGGTCGGCGGCGGCGTACCGTCGCGAGCTTCGTACCGATGCCGAAGGCCGCTACCAGGCCGACCTGCCGGCCGGTGACGCTCGCGTGATCGTCGAGCGCGACGGCTACGTCGGCGCGCTGCGCCTGGTGGAGGTGGCCGCGACCGGTATCGTCCCCGTGCTGGATGCCAGGCTGACGCCTGTGGGGCTCGCCGTCCCGGTCACGCCTGCGGCCGGTCAGCGCCTGGGCGGACAGGTTGCCCAGCTCGATCTTCCGGCGGGTGGAGTCGTCGGCAACACGTCGCTGACCTTCGCGGCGGTGTCTGGTCAGGGCCTGACCGGCCTGCTGCCGGCCGGCTGGACGCCACTCGGTGGTGCGCACATCGGCCCGGAGACCCAGGCGTTCGTGGTGCCCGCGGTCCTGCGGCTGCTGACGGGGCAGACTACGCCGCTGACCGGACGGTCGCTGGCGCTCGTCCGTTGGGATGTCGGTGCCGAGTCGTGGCGCGTGGTCTCGACGGCCGTCACGCTGTCGAGTGGCGTCCTCGAGCACGCCATCACCAGCGGTGGGCAGTACGTCCTGGTGCTCGCCGATGCCCAGCCGGTGCCGCCGCCTGTGGCGGTGACCAACGCACTGCTGCTCGGCGTCGACCGCGCGGACGTGCCCGCGGCGCTTCAGAGCGCGGTGACGCCAGATCCGCGCGTGCTCTTCGCATCGCCCGAGGCGCTGTCGCTCGTCACCGGCCAGGTGACGACGGATGCGGCGCTGACCAGCGGCCTGCCGCTGCAGGTGCGACTGGTCGAGTCCTACCGCTTCCTCGACGGTGAGGAGTGGCAGCCGCTCGCTCGCCTGCAGGATGTGGTGCTCTACCAGCAGCCCGCCACCCCGCTGACCGTGTCGGCACAGGTGCCCGTCGGGCCGACCCGCGCCTTCGACGCCGTGCTGTTGCAGCGTGGCGTGATCGCCGTCGAGCTCCGCACGCCAGAGGTGTCGGGCGGCGGCATCGTCGGCGGCGATGGCGGCACCGTGACGGGTGACAACGACGTCGCGCTCGAGGTGCCCGCTGGGGCCATCGACATGGCCTCGCAGGTCGCGGTGCGCCGTGTGGCCGTGGACACGCTGCCGCCCGTGCCGTCGGGCGTGACCGCGCTCGAGGCGATCGAGGTCGTGCTTCCTGGCCTCACGCAGCCGGCGGGTCTCAGCCTGCCGCGCCCGGCTGGCCTGATCGACGCGTCACGCGTCGTGCTGGCGCGCGTGCGCGAGATCAACGGACGGACGCGCTACGAACTGGCGGGTCTGATTGAGCCGTCGGGTGATCGCGTGCGCGTCACCCTGGCGGCCAGCGGTGTCCCGACGGGCCTGCCCGGTGTGCGCATGGGCGGGACGTACGTGTTGCTGCAGGCCTCCGCTCCCCTCGGCTTCGCCGCGGGTCTGGTCGTCGATCCGGTGGGTCGGTCGCTGCCTGGAGCGGTGGTCACGCCCGGCACGTTCCCCGTCGTGTCGGTCGCCTCGGCTGCAGGGGCGTACTTCGTGGCGGCGCCGACGGGCGCGGTGGTGCTCGCGGCCGCAGACGAGGTGCGGGGCGACCGCGGCGAGCGCCCGGCGTTCCTGCTGGCGCAGGTCGTGACGCCGCTGACGCTCACGGTGCTGCCTGTGCCGCCCACGGTGACGTCGCTGCGTCCGGCCGATGGGGCGCGCGGCGTACTCGTCGACGACCCGATCACGGTCACCTTCTCTGAAGCCGTGCAGGCTGCGAGCCTGACCGTGGCGGTCCGTCTCGTCGGCCCCGGCGACGTCGAGGTGCCGGTGACGACAGCCCTGACGCGTGGGGGCACGGTGCTCGAGGTGCGTCCCGTGGCGCCGTTGAGCGTCGCGTCCCGCTACGTGCTGACGCTGGCCGCCTCGATCACCGACCTGGTCGGCAACGGGATGGCGGCGGTGGTGTCGAGCACCTTCGACACCCTCGATCAGAACGGGCCCGAGGTGCCGCCGGCCGGCACGATCACCGCATCGGTGCCCGATGCCGGCGGCCGGGTGACCGTGCGTGGCTCGCAGGGATCTGCAGCGGTGGGCTACCAGGTGTTCGCCGAGAACCTGACGCGCCGCACATCGGCGTTCGCGCTCGTCAACGCCGATGGCAGCTTCGCCACCGGCCTGCTGGCATCGGTCAGCGATCGGTTGCGTGTCCGGATCGTCGAGCCGAGTGGCAACACCACCACCGTCGACATCGAGACGTTGCGGCAGGTCAATCCCGACGGATCGATCTCGCAGGTCGTGGCCGAGGCAGGCGGCGTGGTCGAGGGGCCCGAGGGGACGCGCGCGACGGTCAAGCCCGGCACGTTCCCCGGCGGCACCGTGGTGACGATGAAGGCGCTGCCGGTGCGGGAGTTCCCGCGCCAGCTGACGCCGGCCGAGGCAGAGAACTTCTCGTTCGAGAAGGCCATCAGTCTCGACTTCGACGGCGCCACGCCGCAGCAGTACATCGACGTCTCGTGGCCGGCCGCGCCGACCGACAAGTCCACCGACCAGTGGGTGCTGACCGAATCGATCTTCGCCGGTGGCGAGTGGGCGATGAACGTCGTCGACACGGTCAAGTACCGCGACGGGCGTCTGACGACGGCGTCGCCGCCGTGTCCGGGTGTGACGGCCGCCGCCACGTACGGCCTGCTCAAGTCGGTCGTGCCGTACGGCCTGAACTACGCCCAGATGTACGCCGACGGTCGCTACAAGCTGAAGATGACCATGGAGGTGTTCCAGGGGTCGCCGATCGCCATTCCCTACGCGGCGTTCTCCACGGAGCTGCCGCGGTCGATCTGCTTCCCGGCGTTCGTCGGACGGATGTCGATCACGCCCAACTCGACGCGGATCACCGTGTCGGGCACGGACCTGCGGCCCGAAGATGTGGCCATCGAAGTGACGTCGAGCCGGCGCGACACGCCCGTGCGGTTCGACCGCAAGGTCGCCCCCTTCCACCTGCGGGTGTTCGGCTTCAAGGACGATGCGTTCGTGGTCTACGCCGTGGGGCCGGGCAACGCCGATGGCAAGCGGGTCCGATCGACTCGCTACAACCAGCCGAATGCCTTTGTCGATCTGGGCGATATCGATCGGCAGATCGTCGACTTCGTCCTGGACGCGGCAGCCGGAGACCCGCTGGGCACCCAGACGGCGAACAAGGTCGAACCGGTCACGCTCGTCGTCGATCCCGCGGATGTCGACGTGCCGGTGACCTCGTTCAAGGTCGTGGCCCTCCGCGCCAACCGGTCCTCGACCATGCCGGTGCGCGACCAGTTGATGACGGTCAACGTCCCCGGTGGGGGCGATGGCGAGACGTACACGGTCAAGGCCGTCTCGAGAATCCTGGGCGTGCTGGACGGCAAGCGCGACGTGCCGTTCCTGGCCGTGCAGGCGGTGGGGCCTGGCAATCTGGTTCTGCGCGCGACTCCAGGCACCATCGACCCGACCCGCGAGGAGATGGGCACCGTGAGCGGGCCCGCCCGCACGAAGTTCACGCTGACCTCCGACATTCCCGGCTTCACTCCCATCGTGGTGCCGCCCGATCGCATCGTGCAGGGCGGTCTCGAGTTCGCCTTCGACGGCATCGAAGGCGCCAACTACACCGTCATCACCGAGTACGACACGCGGCCGCCCTTCGCGCTGCAGCTGCCGACGGTGCGCTACGTGTTGCGCAACGTCAACACCAGTCAGGTCCTGCGGACGATCTTCGGGCAAGCGCCGCCGCGTGACGAGCCGGTCGAACTTCCTGCGCTCACCGACGACACTGTCGCCCCGACGTTGCTCGCCGCGCCGACGCGCATGGACACCTTCGACCCGGCGGGACTGCTGACGTTCCGCTTCTCGGAGTCGATGAACCCGGCGTCCCTGCGCAACGCAGTCATCGTCCGTGACGGGACGCAGATCGTGAAGGGACAGGTGCGCATTTCGGACCAGAACCGCGTGCTCACCTTCGTGCCTGACGTGCCGCTCGACCTCGACAATCGCTACACCGTCGAGGTGATTGGCGGAGACAACGGGGCCCGGGACCTGGCCGGCAACGTCTTCGAAGAGACGGTCAGTTTCCAGGTGACGACCTTCACGCCCCGTTCGCTGGGGGTGACGACCGGCGGCGAACCCGCCCTCATCTTCAAGGACACGGCGTGGCTGTTCCGTGACGATGGCACCACGCGGCGGCGCCATCTGTTCACCGTGCTCGGCGGTCAGGTCGACAACGTGCGGTGGTTCGACGGGACCGACCCGGGGACGCTGGCGGCCCGCGGTCGCGCCTCGAGCGCGCCGAGCCTGCAGCGCATCGCGGCAATCGAGACCGACAAGATCCCGGCGCTCGGCGACGGCAAGCAGATGCTCGTCGCGACGACGATGTTCGACGTCACGCGCAGCGCGCTGACGTTCTTCCGAGCCACCGAGCCGGGGCAGCTCCAGGAGGTCGGTGGCCTGCCGCTGACGAAGAACGTGTCGACGTTCAATCCGCTGGACACCACTGTTCGCGGCATCGGGTACGCCCGCAACGTGGTGCTTCACGAGACGGCAGACGGTGTGCGGGCGATTGTCGCCGTCGAGAAGTTCGGTGTCATGTCGGCCGACGTGGGCCGCAACATCGGCGCGCTGCTGGAGCGTACCGAGAATGCCTATCCGCTGACCGGTGTGGTGGACATCGCCGGCTACGGCGAGGGGGTCGTGGCCGTCGCCCGGACTCCGGAGGGGCGGACCTTCCTGGCGCAACTCGGGGCGTCGCTCGATCTCGTGGGGCAGCTGGGCCTGCCGTTCGCGCCCCGCTCGGTCGCCGTCGGTCGGGCCGTCGCCATCGACATCAATCGCGACGGCCAGGTCACTCCGGACGAACGCGGCGACGTGGCCGTCGTCGGGACGCACGAGGGGGTCCATGTCGTGCGCCTGGCGCGCACCGACGGCACGACCGCGCCGACGGCACTGTTCAGCGTGACACTGGGCGGCGTCGTCAAGCAGATCGAGATCGATGAGGAGCGATCGCGCGTCATCGCCATTGTCGATGAGTCGGTCGGCTCGTTTCTGCACATCGTCGATCTGGCGCGTGGCGAGATCGACCCGCCAGCCGAAGGGACCGATCCCCGCGTCATCTTCCGCCGGCAGTTCCCGGCGGGTGCCAACGGCATGCGCCTCGACAAGCAGGCGGGGCTGCTCTACATCCCGACGCCGACCGGCCTGGACACCTGGCTGATCGCCGACCGCTGCTGCGACCTCGGCGTGGAGCTGACCGCCGACCTCGACAAGAAGGCCAAGAGCGTTGTCTCGGGCGATCTCGGCGACGTGCTGCAGAAGGAGCTGGCCGCGATCAAGCGCGGCGTGGTGCTCGGGCTGCGTCGCGCGGAGGAGCGCTGCGAGGGCTTCGACGTCAGCAAGCTGAAGCTGATTGAGTCGGGCAGCTCAGGGTGCCTGTGGTCCGCCGATCCGGTGCGGGCCTGCGGCTCCAACTACCAGCCCCTGGTCAGCGACCACGACATCTCGACGTTCATGCCGGACGACTGGTATCAGCGTGAGGTCAACGATCCGGACTGGGACGGCGAGGGTACGCCGAAGAAGGTCCTGCTCGCCGGCTGTGTCGTGGCGGCCTTGACCTACCCCTTCACCGACCCGTACACGGAGGAGCCGAAGCCGGTCGGTGAGTCGGGCCTGGTGTTCAAGGACATCTCCTTCATCCCCAACTACGTCGCCGACTTCGATTCGATGGAGTACCGCCTCGAGCGCACCATCGAGGGCTTGCCGGGCGACGTCGACAACGACCTGGCGATGGGCCGTCAGCTGCTGGTGATGAAGCACCTCACCGAGGCCTATGGCGTCGACCTGCGCGGCACCGAGGGCTACAGGACCGCCTATGCGGCCGTGATGGTCGACGAGGACGACTTCGAGTCGCGCTTCGAGCGGTTCCGCACCGTGACGCGCATTCCTCAAGTGGAAGGCTACGAGTGGGGCGTGCTCATGCAGTTCATGCTCGCCAAAGCCAAGGCCTACGTCCGCTTCAAGGGTGCGGCCGACGAGCGATCGACGTTCAATGACCTGTACGTCAAGCAGTTCCACACCGCTGCCAAGGCCGGCATCCGCGCCGCCGCGGCACGCATCGTCGCCGATCCGGATGCCAACCGGCTGTTCCTCGACGTGACCCGCGAGGGGCCCGGCAACGGATTGCTGGTGTTCCGCGAGAATGCCTGCCTCGTCTACCAGCCCGGTCAGGACCCAACCAGCTGGCCGGCCAAGTCGTGCGGCTCGATGGAGGAGTACGTCGCGGCCACGGCCGTCCGCAGCCTCAGCCTGCCAACGCCCTTCTTCACGCGGCCGGACATCGAGCTGATCAGCAAGTTCTATCGGGTGAAGGCCGACGAACAGCCGATCCTCACGGAAGCGGAGGCCGACGCGTTCATCGCCCAGGTGCACAACTTCGTCATGCGGGTGAAGCAGGAGACCTATCCCATCTATGCGGCGACGGTGGGCGGCGATCGGCGTGCGGCCGAGCGCCTCGCCAACCGCGAGTATGCCGAGGGCGTTCGCGAGGGACCGCCGCCAGAGACGCCGGGGGGCCGCATCGACAAGTTCCTGCAGGAGTGGAACGAGGAAGAGCGCGCCGGCACCAAGTTCACCGTGAAGCCCAAGGTGTACAACCGCGGCTTCATGAGCGCGCCTCACGTCTACCTGCGGGCGTACGTGGCCGACCAGGGCGAAGCGCCGGCGCTGGCCTGCGTTGGCGAGCCCGCCGAGGGCGAGGACCCCGATCCGGCACTCGTCGATCGATGCCGGCTCGCGCTCAATCTCAATGGTGGCGCGCTGATCTACCCGGCCTACCGCGACGGTGCCACGGGCGCCTACGTCCCGCAGCCGAACAGCCGGTCCGTGGATGCCTTCCCGCTGAAGGTCGATCAGCGCAAGACGGGCACCAATGGGTACATCGTGTTCACGCTGGATCTGCCGGAACGATCGGCCAACGAAGCCGACCGCACCAACAACGTCGGCGGCGCGCAGTACTACATCCTCGACCCCGGCACCGGCACGGCACCGCCCCTGCCGGCCGAGCCGCCCAGCCCGGTCAATCCCCAGCTGCTGGCGCCCGATCCGTACTGCCTGAAGTCGCCCCAGCTGACGGTGACGCAGTCCGTGATCATGGATGGCAAGGAGAAGACCAGTCCGGTGCAGGCGTACCTGGGCGCCAGGTTCGAGCTGAACATCAAGGTCACCAACACGGGATCTTCACTGGTGGAGGACGTGCTCGCGTGCTCGTCCCTGATCAAGGACCCCCAGAGCAGCGCCAACGCCGCGTGGTGTCTCAACGTGGGCGACATCGGTCCCGGTGCGACCACGGTCCGCAAGGTGGCGATGGCCATGCCGGCGACCCCCACGAACTTCGAGTCGGTGGCCACCGCCACGTCATCGCGCCTCGGGATCTCGTCGGCGTCCCTCCTGCGCATCAGTGCCAAGTGCGAGCCGATGCTCGTGCCCCTGTCGCCCGATCCCAATGCCCTGGCCGAAGCTGTCGGGCGCGGTGGTCGCGCGGTGCGCCACTTCATGGCGATTCACCCCGTGACCGGTGAGCCCGCTGTCGGAGTCCGCGTGGTGGTGTCGGGCCAGTACTCCTCGCTCGGCGGCCTGACCTATGTGTCCGGGAGCGACGGGCTGATCGATACCACCCTCAACGGTCGCACCATCGACGGGCTCGCCGTGCCGACGGTCCCCGGTCGCGAAGAGACGTGGAAGCTCGAGCGTGTCAATGACCTCCTGCCCCAGTGCGGCAGCTCGTTCGAGTTCAAGGCCCAGGGCCTGAACACGTTCCGGTTCACGCAGGCCATCGAGGCCGGCAGCGCCATCACCGCGGGCCTGAAGATGTTCAACCTCGGGCCGTCTGGTGAGGCGAGCTTCGGCGGTGGGCTGCGCATCGAAGCCGAGGGCCTGGTGAAGACGTTCCCGGCGGGCACCGGGGAGGCATATGTCAGTGCCGGAGACGACCTCGCGAACATCACCTGGGAGCGCAAGGCGGCCGTCGGGGTGAGCGGCTCGTTCCGGTTCCCGGGCTTCTCGGCGGCAGGTGAGTTCGGGGGGCAGTACCAGGGCAAAGCCGAGGGACTCAAGCTCGATCTGACGGGCTCGGCGTCGGCGACCCAGGCCTACCGCTACTTCTTCCCCGGCAACCCGACGTCGTGGGGGCCGGCGCAGCGTGGCTCGTTCGCGGCGTTGCTGTTCCCGTCGGTCAGCGAGTCGGAGGCGGCGACCTTCAGGGAGCTCGACGCCATCGCCAGCGACCCGTTGTTCAGGCTGGTGCTCGAGCAGGTCTACGGTGCGGAGGCCCCATATCGGCCCTACCGCACCAACCGCGTGGGTGCGCTCGCCGTCAACGGCGCCGCCAACGCCGTCGGCTTCAAGGGCAGCATCGACTTCGTCGACAAGACGAGCCAGGACAAGGCCAACCCCGCCGGCAAGGAGAACGAGACGACGCCCCTGTTCAGCGCCAGCGCGGAAGGGTCGGCGGCGATGGCCATCGGGTACGAGAAGGACGAACGGCTGAAGGTGACGGCGGTCGACGAGACGGTGCAGGAACTGGTCCACACCATCGACATCGACGGCAAGTACGACTGGAAGTCGAGCTATGCGACCAGCTTCGAACGTGCCTCGGGCGACATCGACGCCGGTAACCAGGCGCCGGAGATCAAGGCGAAGGCCAAGGAACTGCTGAAGTGGGCCGAGAGTCGCCTCTCCAACAGCGAGACCGGCAAGTTCGACGGTGGCATCCGCTTCCGGGTCTTTGCCAAACCCGTCGACCAGGAAGGGCGGACCGTGTATCGCGTGTCCAAGCTCGAGGTCGGCTTCCGGACGCAGAAGACCTACGGATTCACCCCGCTGGGGGGCGCGCCCGTCGCCGACAGCGGCAACGACTACCGCATCAACTTCGTCATCGAGGGCGAAGGCGAGGCCGAGTGGATCCTCAACCAGGCCATCGGACGCGGCGCCGTGTTCGTGCAGTTGCTCTCCGATGCGCAGAAAGTGCGCACCACCGAGTTCCTGAACGCGCTCGGCGGCGGTGACGTGCGCGACCTGCTGACCGAGAAGCCGTCGGTGTTCTCGGCCGACCAGCTCTACGACCAGCTCGTGGCCTTCATCCGCAGCGTGTTCCTGGCCTCGACGGTCAACCGCAGTCCGGCCAAGACGTCCTTCTACGAGGAAGTCCGGCGCGCGCGTGCGACCGAGACCGACTTCGGTGTCGGCATCGCGGCCAAGGCCAAGGCCATCGGCTTCTCGATCGCGCCGCTCCGCGTCGAGTACGCGTCGTGGCATCCGAGCGCACGCGGTGTCATCGTCGGCGGCGCGGGGTACCTGCTGGAGGACTATTCGTCCATCGCCATCGCGCCCCCCGACGGCGAGAAGCTCTTCCTCGACATCGCCGAACTCGAGCTCAACAAGCTGTACGACGGTCTCGGCACCCAGATGCGCGCGGGCTGGGAGAAGCGGAGTGCGTCGTACAACAAAGGCGACAAGGCGAGCGTGACGCCGACGGCCTCGGCCGACCTCAACCACCTCGACGTCGCGTCGTGGGCCGCTGCGCCACGTCCGGCAGCGCCAGCGACGCCGACGCCGTACCTCGGGTACGGCGACAGCGCTCCCGCAGGCAAGCCGCAGTACGGCATCGGCGACTTCTACAGTCTCGTCGCGGCAGCCCCTCTCTCTGCACCGG
The DNA here is from genome assembly GCF_022842525.1 of Luteitalea sp. Lineage (NCBI taxonomy): Bacteria > Pseudomonadati > Acidobacteriota > Vicinamibacteria > Vicinamibacterales > Vicinamibacteraceae > Luteitalea > Luteitalea sp. The sequence continues at coordinate 2,341 of NZ_JALHPM010000041.1, read as the reverse complement.
TCACGATCTCGATCGGATACGACGAGGCCGAGCTCACGGGCGTGAGCGAGTCGACGCTGGGTCTCTATCGCTGGAACAACCCGCAGCGTGACTGGGATCTCGTTGCGGGCGCCACGGTGGACACCACGGCCAACCGGGTGACGGCGACCGTGAGCGACATGGGCCTCTACACGCTCGGCACGCGCATGCCCGCCGGCAAGCTCACCTGGCAGGTGGTCAGCTGGTCGAGCACCGGCGACGCCACCACGGTGACGCTGCGCGCCTCCGGGCTGCGCATGAACGACGGCAGCCCACTGCCTCCAGGCACGCTGATGCACGTGGCGGTGCCCGGTGTGGACCCCTCGACCGCGAGCTTCGGCGGTGTCGATGCGTCACCGCGGCCAGGGCATCAGGTCACGGCCGACGGCACCGGCCTCCTGACGGTGACCGTCACGCTGCCGGGCCAGTTGGCGACGTTGGACATCGTCGGCTTCTCCGACCTCGGCACCGCCTTCGGTGAGGCGACGGTGGTGCGGCCATGAGACTCGACATGGGAATCCTGCCGATGCGCAGCCGTCGTTCCTGGTTGGCCGGCGCGCTCGCCGTCGCCCTGGCCCTCGTGCCGACCTTCGCGTCGGCCCAGGCCCCGGCGCCCACGCCGGCGCGCGTGTTGTCGCGCGCCGAGATCGAGGTCTACGGTCTCGTGCTCCGGGTCACCCCGGAGACGCAGACCGTGCCGAAGGACTACGCGACGATCGTCAGCGCGTTCCTGCAGGCCCCCGGCGGCAACGCGCCCGAGAGCCTGCCGCCCTTCGCGCCTGGCGCCGAGGTCCGCGCCACCCTGCGCGGCCCCGGTCTCGCCGCGCCGCGTGAGCTCGTCACGCGCCCGGGCACGCCATTCGACATCCCGGCGATGAGCCGGGCCGGCACCTACACCCTCGAGAACATCCGCCTGGTCAGCGACGGGGAAGTGCTCCTCTACGGATCGCCCGACCTGGTGCGCCTCGAGGTCATCGATCAGCTGCTCGTGACCTCGGTGTCGGCGCGCCCCCTCACCGCCGACGAGATCCGCGAGAAGGGCATCGTCTACGACCGCACCAGCTTCCAGGCCTACGACTTCACGGCCGCCTTCGCCGTCGGCGACGGCACCAAGATCGACATCCAGTTCCCCGTGGTGCTGCCGAACCTGCTGTCGGTCACCGATCCGAAGACGGTGCTCGACCTCGCCGGCGTCGACGTGCCGCTGCTGCGGACCGTCCAGACACTGATCCCGGATACGCTGCGCATCCAGGCGCGCATCCCGAACCTCAGTGTCGTCGGCTTCACGCTGCGCCTCGACGAGGCGGCCAGCAGCGGCTCGCTGGTGATGCCGCCCATCCCGGGCGTCATCGTCATCCCGGGCGACATCGGCTTCCTCAACCAGTTCTTCAGCGTCACCCTGATGGTTGGCAACGTCGCCCCGGCCGGGTCGGGCCTCGACGTGCGCAACCTCCGCGCGGCGATCTCGCTGCCCGCCGGCGTGGACCGCGTCGTCGGGTCCAACGACGATCCCCTGCGCCTCGCGCGGACCGCCGCCGGCATCGCCCCCGAACAGCCCGTACTGCAGCCGGGCCCCGACGGCCAGATCGGCACCGCTGACGACCTCCTCGTGCTGTCCCCCGGGCAGACCGGATCGGCCGAGTTCCTCGTGGAAGGCCTGCGCGAAGGCACGCACGTCATCGAGATGGAGCTGTCGGGCACGCTCGAGGGCATGCCGGTCGGTCCCGTCCCGGTGCGCGGGCGCGCCGCCGGCGCGGTGCTGGTGCGCAACCCGACGTTCACGCTGACCTTCACCCATCCCGACGTGGTCAACGCCGGCGAGCCGTACACGCTCGACGTGACCGTCACCAACACGTCGGACAGCCCGGCCAACTTCGTCAGCCTGAACCTGTTCGGGAACAACATCAGTGGCGCCACGCTGACCACCGAGCCGAGCCAGGCCATCGAGATGCTGCGGCCGGGCGACTCGGCCACCGTCAGCTACGGTCTGGTCGCCCAGCGCACCGGCACCGTGACCGCGGCGACGCTCGACAGCAACGAGAACGTCAACGGACGCTTCCTCTTCAAGACCGCCATCGGCGAGCTCGGCGTGCCGCTCTCGCCCGACTCGCTGGTGCTGCCGCAGGAAGCCAACGGCCTGCCGCCGGCCCTGCGCGAGGCGATGGTCGGCCTGCTCGGGCGCGCCTGGGCCGTCGCCACGGCCCCGACCGCGGCGGTGCCGCCCGATCTGATTCGGTTCTCCAAGCAGGTCGTCATCGACCGTGCCATCCAGACGGCGACCACCGGGCTGCGCGTATCGCTCGGCGAACCCGCACCGCGCGCC
>NZ_JALHPM010000040.1:0-41766 GCF_022842525.1 Luteitalea sp. | reverse complement strand
CCCCGTCGCCTGCGGTCCGGCCGCGTCCCCCGGCGCCTCGCGCCGGCGTCCCGGGCGACGCGGCAGGCGTGTCCCCATCGGCTCCAGCGCGACGCGAAGGTGTTGCGGCGCCGACGTCGGACTCGACGGAAGCGCCCCCCGCCGGGACCGCGGAGCCAGGGAGCGCGGCGGAGGCCACCGAGCGCCCGACAGGACGGCCGACGCTCGTGTTCAAGGACCTGCTCCTGATCGACCGTGTCGACGGCGAAGACGAGGAATTTGACGTCTCGATGCGGCTCGACGGCCGTCGGCTCGTGCTGATCGACGAAGACGGCGTGGCCAGGCGCTCGCTTGCCTACAGCACGATCGCGCGGGCCACGTACAACGCCCGCCGGCCTGGTCGCTTCTCCCTGCGCCGCGGTCCGAGCCACTGGCTGACCCTCGAGGTCGGCATCACGCCGGTCGTCGTTCGCCTCAATGGCAAGACGTACGAACAGGCGTTGCGCGCCCTGCAGGATCGCGGTGTGCATGTCGAGCGCCTGCCGTAGATTGCAGCGGCCCCCGCCCCCTGCCGATGGGGTAGGGGTGAAGATCGACTGCTACGGATCCTCGCGGCTCCGTGATGGCGGGACGTCGAACGAGGATGCGTACTGGATCTGGCGGCCGTCGGCCATCGTGGCGGCCGTGTGCGACGGCGCCGGGCAGGCGCAGCACTGCGCCGCCCAGGTGCTGCGGATGTTCGCGCGCCAGATCGAAGGCGGGCTCCTGCAGGTGCAGCAGTTCCCGGCCTGGAGTCACTGGATACGCAGCACCGACGCCGCGATGGCCGGCGGCATGCAATCCACCTTCGTCGGGCTGGCCGTGGTCGAGGGGCGTCTGCTCGGCGCGTACGCCGGCGATTCGCGCGCGTACCTCGTGAACGAGCACGGGTGCCGGTTGCTCACCGAGTGGCCGAGCCCGCGGCTCGGCAGTGGCGAGGCCGAGCCGCACCCGATCCACGAGCCCATCGACCCGCACGACACCGTCCTGCTGATGAGCGATGGCGCCTGGACACCACTGCCGCTGCCCATCCTCCACCGTGCCGTGATGGCCGCCCGCCTCGACGACTTCGCGGACCTGCCGGCCACGCTCATCGAGCTCGCGGGCAAGCACGGGCGCGCCGACGACATGACGGTGGTCGCCCTGCGTCGGCGCTAGCATTCACCGAACCGGGTCCTTCGGCCGCTGCGGCACCCGAGCCGGTGACGCGGCCAGTGCCTCGAGTGCCACCTGGATCGCGCGTTCGAGCTGCGGATCCTTGCCGGCGATGACGTCGGCAGGCGTCTGCTCGACCTCGATGTCCGGCGGCACCCCCTCGTTCTCCACCACCCAGCCGTCCTCGGTGTAGATGGCGAGGTTCGGCGCCGTCACCGTCCCGCCATCCATCAGCACCGGGTAGCCGAGGATGCCGACGAGCCCACCCCACGTGCGCTTGCCGACGATGGGCCCGAGGCCGAACTTGCGGAACATCCACGGCAGGAGGTCGCCGCCCGAGCCCGCGGTCTCGTCAGTGATCATCACCTTCGGGCCGAGGATGGCCGCCGAGGGCGTGCGAATCGGCTCACCGTGGCGCGTCGCCCAGTAGCTCACGAGCGGCCGCCGGAGCAGGTCGATGTAGTAGTCGGCGACCTGGCCGCCGCCATTGAAGCGCTCATCCACGATCACGGCATCGCGCCCGGTCTGCGGGTAGAAGTACCGCTTGAAGTACTCGTGGCCGAGACCGGCCGTGTTCGGCACGTACACGTAGGCGACCCGGCCCTTCGTCGCGTCGGTCACCTTGCGCAGGTTGCCCTCGACCCAGTCGCGATTGCGCAGCGCGGCCTCGCTCTCGATCGGCACCACCTTGACGGTGCGCGAGCCGCTGCCGTCGGCATTGGGGCCGACCGTGAGTTCCACGAGGGTGCCGGCCGTGTTCTCGAACGGCGCGTGGAGGTTGGTGGTGGACGCGCGCAGGTCCACGCCGTTGACGGCGAGCAGATACTCGCCCGCCTGGACGTCGACGCCGGGCTCGGTCAGCGGCGCGCGCAGGGTGGGCGTCCAGTTCAGACCGCCATAGACCTTGCGGATCCGATACCGGTCGCCCACGACCTCGACGTCGGCGCCGAGCAGCCCTCCCGGGACCACCCCGGGCTTGCGGCGCGCGTCACCACCGCCGCCGTAGGAGTGCCCCACCGCGAGTTCACTGGCCATCCACTGAATCAGCCGCGCGAGATCCCCGCGATGCGCCAGATGCGGCAGGAACTGGGCGTACTTCTTCTTCATCGCCGGCCAGTCACGACCGTGATAGTTCGTCGCGTAGAAGTAGTCGCGGTTGATGCGCCAGGCCTCGTCGAAGATCTGCGGCCATTCGGCCTGCGGATCGACGCGCACCTGCACCGCATCGACGTCGACCTTCCCCTCCGCCCCGTCCGCCTTCTTCGTCGTCGGCACGACATGCAGGGACGTGCCGCTGCGATACAGCAGCTTCTTGCCGTCGGCCGTCACCGCGTAGGCGTTCGCTGACGGCACCCACGTCTCCGTCTTGCGCGTCTTCAGGTCGAACTGCTGCAGCGACGTCTTGCCGTCGGCCGTGCGCAGGTAGTACACCTTGCCGCTCTCGCCCGTCTGGAGCCCGGCGTACTCGCCGGCTGGCACCGGCAGGGCGACGATGCGCGTGCCCAGGCCGTCGGTGTCGATGACGGTCACGGCCGGCGCCGTGTCGGCCCTGGCAGCCGCGTCGGCCTTGGCGCCGCCCTTCTCCTCGGCCGCGACATCGGCCGCGGCGGCCTTCTCTTCGTCGCTCTCCTTCGCGAGCGGCGACAACTCGCCCTTCTTCAGCACCACGAGGTACAGGGCGCTGGTCGCGCGCATGTCGGCATTGGCCTGCGAGAACCAGTCGCGCACGGGGCCCGCGTCGGTCGACCCGAGCAGATAGAGGTACTTGCCGTTGCGATCGAACACCGGCTCGCCGACGTCGCTGAGCCCATCGGAGATCGGAAACGACTGCTGTGTCTCGACCGACCACAGGCGCGCCGCCTGGATCTGCGCCCGGCTGGTCGTGGTGTAGGCGAGCCAGCGGCTGTCGGGCGACCAGCTGTACGTCGTGTCGGAGAAGGCGCCGGGCCGGTAGATGGGTTCGGTGACGACCGTGCTGATCTTGCCGGTGGCCACCTGCAGCACGTAGAGGGAGCGACCGTTGTCGCGGAACGCGATCCGCGTGCTGTCGGGCGACCACACCGGCGCATCGTAGAACCCGCTGCCGGACAGCGGCACGACCTTGGCCTCGCCTTTGCCGTCCTGCGCGCGGATGTGGAGGGCATACTCACCGCCCGCATCCGAGAAGTAGGCCAGGCTCCGGCCATCGGGCGACCATTCGGGCGCGCGTTCGTGGACGCCCACCGTGGCCGTGATGTTGCGGGGGTCGCCCTTCTCGGCGGGCACCGTGACGATCTCGCCGCGATACTCGAGCGCCACGCGTGCGCCCGACGGCGACACGGACATCGCCCGAATCCATTCGGGCCCCTTCACGAATCGCGGGCGCAGTTCGACGAGATCGGTGCCGATGCCGATCGTCAGCGTTCGGGCCTGCTTCGCCTTGACGTCGTAGAGATGCAGGTAGCCCGCCTGTTCGTAGGCGATCCGGCCAGCGGCGGCCGAGATGCCGAGCACCGGGAAGTCGTCATGGGAGGTCAGGCGCGTGATCTGCCTCGACGCGGGATCGTAGCGATGGATGTTGAACTCGCCGTCCCGGTCGGAGCGGAAGTAGAGAACGCCGTCGAGCCACTGCGGGTCGACGTCGTTGGCCCGCGACGCCGGCTGGGCGATGCGCTCGGTGGCGTGCGTCGTCGGGTCGTAGATCGTGATGGTGGCGACCGACCCGCCGCGATAGCGCTTCCACTGCAGGTGCGCGGGATTCAGGGGGTTGTAGGCAATGCGCCGGCCGTCGGCCGAGTAGCTGCCGCGCGAGGCGTGGGGGATGGGCAGCGCGGTCTCGACACCTCCGGTCACCGGCACGGTGAACAGCTGCGTGTAGCGCGTCGTGAACACCGCCCGCGGGGTGGTGAACAGGACCCGCGTGCCGTCCGGGGTGAAGCCCTGCACCACATCGGGACCGGGATGCCAGGTCAGCCGACGCGGCACGCCCCCGGTGACCGGCACCACGAAGACGTCGACGTTGCCGTCGTACTCGGCGCTGAACGCGAGCTGCGTGCCGTCCGGCGAGAACGCGGGCGCGCGCTCGATGCCCTCGTCGCTCGTCAACCGCCGGACGTTGCGCCCGTCGAGGTCGCACACGTAGAGGTCGCCCGCGTAGATGAACGCCAGATGCCGCGCGCTCAACGCCGGCTGCGACAACATCCGGGTATGGCCCGTGTCGATGGCCGACGCGGGACGGACGACAGCGGCGAACGTCGCGGCCGCGACCATGGTCACGGCCGCACGACGAAGGGTGGAGGTCCAGCTGGAAGAGGTGTGGGTCATGGGTCTGCGCCGTGCCGGGCCGGAGGGCCCGCACGACGCATTCTCATACGACGAGCCCACCGGGGAGTTCCTTTCCCCGTTCCCTCCCCTTTCCCCTTTCCCCTTTCCCCTTTCCCCTTTCCCCTTCGCCCTTCGCCCTTGGGCCATGGGCCTTGGGCCTTGGGCCCTGGGCCTTGGGCCTTGGGTGTGAGCCCAGAGCCCTGAGCCCTGAGCCCCCTCTACGGTTCCGACGACTCCTGCCGCCGCGGCGGCTGGAACGACTGCAGGCTGGTCGCCAGGTGCGCCAGACGGACGAACTCGGCGCGCCAGCCGCCCGGATCACGGCCGAGCGCGCCTTCGGCCCGTCGCGTCGCGGCTGGCAGGGAGGCGCCGGTGGCCAGGGGGTCGTGGCGCAGGACGAGCGCGGCTTCCGCCACGGCCGAGGCGAACGCCGTTTCGGTGTCGGCGGCGGTGACCCGGGCGGCGACCGTATGGCTCTGGAGCACACTGGCCCCCTGGTCGGGCCGCTTGTGGCGGACGCTCACCGTGGCCAGCTCCTCGCCGTGGTCACGCCCCGGCGCGGGCGTCTGCTGGTAGCGCAGCGGGGTGGCGCCCGGCAACTGGCCCGCCTCACCCGGCGGCACGATCTCGTAGAGCGCCGTGACCGTGTGCCCGGCGCCGATCTCGCCAGCATCCTTGCGGTCGTCGGCGAAGTCCTCGGTCTGCAGCGCGCGGTTCTCGTACCCGATCAGCCGGTAGGCGCCGACGTGGCGCGGGTTGAACTCCACCTGCAGCTTGACGTCTCTGGCGATCGTCACCAGCGTCGCCCCCACCTGCTCCACCAGGACGCGGCGGGCCTCCTGCAACGAGTCGACATAGGCGTAGTTGCCGTTGCCGCGATCGGCGAGGGCCTCGAGCGTGGCGTCCTTCAGGTTGCCGCGCCCGACGCCGAGCACCGACAGGAAGACGCCGCTGGCGCGCTCCTGCTCGATCAGCCGCGTCAGTTCGCCGGGGCTGGTCACGCCGACGTTGAAGTCGCCATCGGTGGCCAGCACCACCCGGTTGACGCCACCGGTGATGAAGCCGTCGCGGGCCGCCCGATAGGCGAGCTGGATGCCGCCAGCGCCATTGGTCGAGCCGCCGGCCTGCAGGCGTGCGATGGCGTCGTGGATGCGCACCTGCTGGTCGCCGGGCGTGGACGGCAGGACCACGTCCGTGCGACCGGCGTACACGACCAGCGCGATGCGGTCGCGCGCCGTCAGCTGGTCGGTCAGCATGCGCAGCGACGACTGCACCAGCGGCAGCTTGTCGCGCGACATCATCGACCCGGAGACATCGACGAGGAAGACGAGGTTGCGCGCCGGCGCCGAGGTGCGAGGCAGCGCACGCCCGCGCACGCCGACCCGCAGGAGCTGATGCGAGGCATTCCACGGGCAGGCCGTCAGCACGGTGCTCACGCGAAAGGCGTCATCGCCTTCTGGCGAGGGATACGCGTAGGGGAAGTAGTTGATCCACTCCTCGACGCGCACGGCATCCACGGGCGGCATCTCCCCCTCGATCAGGAAGCGCCTGGCGTTGCTGTAGGAGGCCGTGTCGACGTCGACGCTGAACGTCGACAAGGGGGCGTCGGCGACGCGTCGATACCCCGACGGGTCGATGCGGGCATAGGATTCCATCGACAACGGCGGGGGGATGGACCCGGGGGGCACGACGCCGATGGGTCTCGCGGCGTGAGGCACGCCACCCGCCTCGGACGCCATCCGCGGGAGCTGATTGCGGTAGAACGGTGCCGTCGGCATCGATGCGAGTTCCTGCGGTCCCCCGGCCGGCGTGGTCAGGGTCGCCACCGTGGTGCGGCCGGCCGTGACCTGCACCGCGTGCACGTGCTCCAGGCTGCCGCGTCGAATGGTCAGCGATACCTCACCTGTCGGGGCATGCTCGATGCGGAAGCGGCCCTCACGATCGGTCAGCGCCAGCGCACGCCAGCCGCTGGCCGCGTGCACGGCGTCGACCACCGCCGCGGCGAGGGCGGTGCCCTGTGCGTCACGCACCACCCCAGAGATCGTGCCCGTCGCCTGCGGGCGGACGGCGGTCTGCGCCTCGAGCCTGGGTGCGCCAGACACGCGTGAAGACACGCCGAGCGGCACGGCCGCGTAGGCCACCATCGCGGAGATCGCGACGAGGCTCGCGGCCACGAGAAGACGATGCATGGGACCCTCCAGTGTGTTGTCTGGAGGAGTTAGACACCGGAGGTCGCTGGTTGGTCGGGCGCTCGCGGTCCGTCGCTACCGTGACGGCAGGAGCGCCATCAGTTCGTCGGTCGTCCACTGGTTGCCGCGCAGCACGCCGGTGACCGTGCCGTCGCGATCCGCCACAGCCGTCCGCAGGCCGTGCGCGATGTCGGTGCCATCGGGCTCGAAATTCAGCGCGAAGAACGTTGCCCAGGTGCGGATGTCCTCCGGCGTCCCCGTGAGCAGCGACCACCGATGGAACGGATCGCCCTCCTCACCGGTGATGTGGGCGCGCCCGTACGCGGCGAGCACCTCCGGGGTGTCGCGCGCCGGGTCGATCGAGATGGCCACCATCTGCACGTCGTCGCGACGACCGGCCTTGCGCAGGCGCGCCGCGGCCTCGTTCAGGCGGCTCATCATCAGCGGACAGTAGTCCGGCAGCGGGCACCGCGTGTAGATGAAGGTCAGGATGACGTAGCGACCGGCGAAGTCGCGCATGGTGACGGTGCGACCAGCCTGATCCCGCAACGCCACCGTCGGCAGGGGCGTGCCGACTGCGGGACCGATGCCGGCGTCGGTCGCACTCGACGGGCTGCCGGTCGCCTCCGCCCCAGCCGCGGGCTTGCTCAGCGAGACGCCCTCGATCCAGGAGCGCGCGCCGTCCACCACGAGGGTCCCCGACAGCCGATCACCAGGGGTGGCCACATCGGCAGCCCACGTCTCCTTCACCGCGAAGCTCATCGTCATCGCGTCCATCAGACCGGGGATGGCCTCGTGGGAGACGGTGATCTGCCGGCCGGCCTTGTCGGCGCTCCGGACCACGCCGGCAATCGGATAGTGTTTCGCCTCGGCGCTGGCCCTGAAGCCGGCCTCCTGCGAGGAATCGCCACAGGCGGTGGCGAAAGTCGCCAGCGCGAGGATTCCTGCCGACAGCATCTGCTTACCGTTCACGGGACGATCTCCGGCCGCATCTCGAAGGATGAGCTTGCATGTGTGCGGCTCTGCACGAATGATTCACGGGTGAGCGACTTCTATCAGGTCGGCGTCTTCACCACGATCCACAACCTGGGCACTCCGGAGGCGCTGGAGCGCCTCGAGGCCGAACTCGTGGTGCACGCGCGACTGCGCCCCACGGCCCTGCTGTTGCCGGCGCTGTTCTCGGAGTTCGAGGGGCCCGCCATGCCGCGCATCATCGCGGAGCTGGCACGTGTGCCCTACCTGACCCGCATCGTGGTGTCGCTCGATCGCGCCGATCGCACGCAATACGAGACGGCACGCCGCGCCTTCGCGGAGGTGCCGACGCCCGTCACCATCGTCTGGCACGACGGGCCGCGCCTCCAGCAACTCTACAGCGAAATTCTCGCCACCGGCCTGCCCATCGGCGAACAGGGCAAGGGACGCTCGTGCTGGATGACGTATGGCGCCATCCTCGGCGAAGGCGACGTCGACGTCGTCGCCCTGCACGACAGCGACATCGTCACCTACGACCGCTCGATGCTGGCGCGGCTGTGCTACCCGGTGACCAATCCCACGCTCGGCTACGCCTTTGCCAAGGGGTTCTATCCGCGCGTCGGCAGCAATCGCATGCACGGCCGCGTCACACGCCTGCTGATGACGCCGCTCATCCGCAGCCTGACCAAGATCGTCGGGCCGCAGCCCCTGCTGGCCTACATGGACAGCTTCCGGTACGTGCTGGCCGGTGAGTTCGCCATGGACATCGACCTCGTGCGTGCCGTCCGCATCCCGGGCGACTGGGGCCTCGAAGTGGGGATGCTGGGCGAGGTCTATCGCAACACGTCGCTGCGCCGCATCTGCCAGGTCGGCGTGGCCGACCGCTACGATCACAAGCATCAGCAGGTGTCCGAGGAGGATGCCTCGGCAGGGCTGATGAAGATGACGGTGGACATCTGCAAGTCGCTGTTCCGGCAGCTCGCGGCCGAGGGCATCGAGCTGTCGAGCGGCACGTTCCGCACGCTGCAGGCCACCTACGTGCGGACCGCGGAAGACACGCTGCTGCGGTTCCACCACGACGCCATGCTGAACGGCCTCGATTTCGACCGGCACAGTGAGGAGAGCGCCGTCGAGGCCTTCTCGCGCGCCGTGCAGATCGCGAGCAAGCAGTTTCTCGAGGATCCGCTCGGCGTGCCGCTCATCCCCAACTGGAATCGCGTCGTGGCGGCGATGCCGACGATCTTCGACGATCTGCGCGACGCCGTGCGCGCCGACAACGCCTGAGCGCTACTGCGCGGCGAAGACGAGCGCGCGCATCGGCAGCCGCATCGGGGCGAAGCCACCTTCGCGGGTGAGCCGCCCCGCGACCGCATCGACCAGGCGCCTGGGATCGCGCACGCCCCGCTCCTGCAGCTGGGTGTACATCGGCGACCCGCACAACAGTCCCCAGGCCGCCCCATGCGCCGAGTGGCTCGTGCCCGTGAGATCGACGACGCTCGATTGCACGTAGGTGAAACCGGCCTCGTGCAACAGGGCCGTGACGGTGTCGGCGTCGTGCAGGCCGAACGGCACCGTCAGGAACGGCGGCGGGTCATCGGGCAGCGCCCTGGCCACTTCCTCGTGGGCGATGCGGGCAATCGGGTTGTCCGAGAGCGATCCCCAGGTGTTGATCAGCAGCACGCCGTCAGGCGCCATCACCCGCCGCACCTCGCGCACGCCGGCGAGGCGATCGGCGAAGAACATGACGCCGAACTGGCAGACCACGACGTCGAACTGGTGGTCCGCGAACGGCAGTGACATCGCATCCGCCTGGCGAATCTCCACCCGGGGGTCGTCGCCGATCTTCGCGTGCGCGATGTCGAGCATGCCCTGCTGCAGGTCCGTGACGACGAGCGAGGCGTCAGGACCGAGCCTCGCCAGCAGGGCGCGCGAGACGACGCCGGTGCCCGCGGCCACCTCGAGCACGCGCGAGGCACCCGCCGGTACCCGCGCCGCCAGGTCCCGGGCGAACGGCTCGAAGAACATCGGTACGAGCCTGGCGTCGTACTCGGCCGGGATGCTGCCGGCAAACGAGACGCCCTCACCGGACATGGACATGCGTTCCCTCGCGTCGAACGACCCGCGCCGGCAGACGCGCGGACACCGCCGAACCGACGCATGCTCGCACGAAACGCCGCTCAGGGTGCGCGGTCCGTGTCGGCCAGCCACGCGAGGACGATCGCGTTCCAGCCAACCGGCCCGGCCGCTGGCGCGTGTCGTGCCGAGGGCAGGGCCGCGACGAGGTCGGGGTGCAGACCCGTCGTCGGCTGCGGGATGATCGCCCGGTCGTCACACGCGCGCAGGAGCGGGAGGTCGTTGGGGGCGTCGCCGAGGCCGAGGAGCCGGCCGCCGGTCGCACACGTGCGACGCACGACCTGCACGGCGGCGCCCTTGTCCGTGGGGCCCGTGAGGTGGAAGAAGCGGCCACCGCGCGTGACGCGGGCGCCCAGGGGGCGTGCAGCGGCGTCGAGCGCCGCCAGGTCGGGCGTCCCCGCGTCGCACACGAACGGCTCGGAGTACGCACGGGCCCGGGCGACGCGCGCCACCTCGAGGGGCAGGCCGGTCCGTTCGGCCACCTCCGCGTCGGTCATCGCCGAGAAGCCGCGCAGCGTGCACGCGGTGGCCGCGGCCACCGCGCCCAGCAGCGGCCGCAGGCTGTCGGCCGGGGTCCCGAGCACGAGCACGCGCGAGCCGTCGGCCGCCTGAGTCGACAGGCGTGCCGCCGGGTCTCCTGACACGTCCCATCCGGCCGGGAACCACACCGCCCCGCCGTTCTCGACGATCAGCGGGGCCGGCGAGAGGTCGAGGCGTACGGCCAGGCCGCGCATCTCCGCCAGCGTCTTGCTGCTGCACGGCACGACCGGCACGCCCGCCGCTCGCGCCGCCATCAGCGCCGGCGCGGCCGCCTCGGCCGAATACGTGTGGTGATCGATGAGCGTGCCGTCGAGGTCCGTCACGATGAGGCGCACCGACACAGGCTACAGCGTTCGGCGTTACCCTGTTCCCCGTGTCCGACTATCTCAACCTCATCGCTGGTCAGTGGCAGCCGTCCGTCACCGGACGCACGTTCGAGAACCGCAACCCCGCCGACGAGGGCGACCTCGTCGGCACGTTCCCGCAGTCGTCGGCCGACGATGTGGCGGCCGCCGTGGCCGCGGCGAAGGCGGCCCAGCCGGCCTGGGCGGCGATGCCCGCGCCCAAGCGGGGCGACGTGATCTTCAAGGCCGCGAACCTGCTGGAAGCCCGGGCCGACGCCATCGCCCGCGAGATGACCCGCGAGGAAGGCAAGACGCTGCCAGAGGCACGCGGCGAGGTCGGTCGCACGGTCAACATCCTGCGGTACTACGGCGGCGAAGGGGCGCGACTGTTCGGGCGCGTCATTCCCTCCGAACGCGACCGCGTGTTCATGCACACGCTGCGCTCGCCGCTCGGCGTGGTCGGCGCCATCACCCCGTGGAACTTCCCGATCGCGATTCCCGCGTGGAAGTCGTGCCCGGCGCTGATCAGCGGCAACGCGGTGGTGCTGAAGCCGTCGGAGCTCGCGCCCCTGTGTGCGACGCGCCTGGCCGAGATCCTGGTCGAGGCCGGTCTGCCGGCCGGCGTGCTGAACGTGGTACATGGCAGCGGAGAGGCGGGCGGCGCGATCGTCGCCCACGAGCACGTGCGCGCGATCTCGTTCACGGGATCGGAGGCGACCGGCGGCAAGGTCGCGGAGGCGTGCGGCAGGCGCAAGGTACGGGTCCAGCTGGAGATGGGTGGCAAGAACCCGACGATCGTGCTCGCCGACGCCGACCTCGACGAGGCCGCCAGCATCGTGCTCAACGCCGCGTTCGGCTCGACCGGCCAGCGCTGCACCGCCACCTCACGCGCCATCGTCGAGCGTTCGGTGGTCGAGGCGTTCAGCGAGAAGCTCGTGGCGAAGGCCAGGGCGATGAAGGTCGGCCCGGGGCTGGACGCCGGCATCGACGTGGGGCCGAGCATCAACGCCGCGCATGCCGACCGTGTCGTGACGGAAGTGGCCGCGGCCGCGAGCGCCGGTGCCACGGTGCTCGCTGGCGGCACGCGCCTCACCGAGGGTGTGCTGGGCAAGGGGCACTTCGTCGCGCCGACGGTGCTCGGCAACGTGACGCCGCAGATGACCATCGCGCAGGAAGAAGTATTCGGACCCGTCGCTGCGGTGATGCCGGCCGACGACTTCGAGCACGCCCTGGCGCTCGCCAACGACGTCCGGTTCGGGCTCTCGGCGACGATCTGCACCCGCTCCCTCTCGCACGCCCTGCAGTTCGCCCAGCGCATCGAGGCCGGTCTCGTGATGGTGAACCTGCCCTCGGCCGGCGTCGAGTATCAGGTCGCGTTCGGCGGGTCGAAGGCCAGTTCCCTCGGCCCCCGCGAGCAGGGGCCGGAAGCGATCGACTTCTACACGACGCTCAAGACGGTGTACATGAAGTACTGACCGCCGGACTGAAGTCCGGCGGCTACAGCCGTCCGCAGAGCCGTCGAACTCCTGCAGGGATTCGCCGCTGCTGCCTGAGGACCTGCATGCCTCGCGTGCCGACGAAACGGCGAGCGCTCCGCGCCCGACTGTAGCCGTCGACCTCGAGGTCGACGGACTGGTTCGCCTCAGAAATCGAAGACGGCCTTGAGGCAGCCCTCGCGCTGGTTGGCGAAGATGTCGTAGGCGCGGACGCAGTCGGACGGCGCGAACCGGTGGGTCACCACCTGGGTGATGTTGGGCAGTTCGCGCATCACCTGCTCGGTGAGCTGGTCCATGTAGTGACGGGCCGGGCAGCGTCCCGTCCTGTAGGTCAGGTTCTTGTCGTAGGCCTCGGACGGCGTGAAGGCGAACCCCGACGAGTGGCAGCCGATGACGGCCATCACGCCGCCAGGCCGCAGCACCTGCCAGGCCAGCCGCTGCGCCGCGGGCAGCCCAACGAACTCCATCACGCTGTCGGCACCGCGTCCGCCACCGAGCGTGTAGATCGCCTCCACCGCCTCGAGTCCGGGCTCGAAGGCACGGGCCCCGAGCGCCGTCGCCCGCGCACGTCGCTCGGGCACCGGGTCGATGGCGACGATGGTGGCGGCCCCGTGGCGGCGGGCGGCCAGGATGCCGAGCAGCCCCACCGCGCCAGCCCCAATCACCACGGTGACGCCTTCGGGGCGGATGTCTGCCAGATCGGCGCAGTAGCAGGCCGTGCTGAAGTTGTCGCCGAGCAGCAGGGCAGCCTCCGGGCTGAGACCCTCAGGCACCCGTTTCAGCGTGCCATCGGCCAGCGGCACCCGCACGCGTTCCGCCTGTCCGCCATGCAGCCCGACGCCATTGCTGATCCAGCCGAAGAGCTGCCCGCGCTCGCACCGGCTGGTCAGCCCCGACAGGCAGGTGCGGCACTCACCGCAACTGGTGGAGAACGGCGCGTAGACGCGGTCGCCCGGACGCACCGTCCGCACGGCCGGCCCCACCTGCAGCACGAGCCCGACGAACTCGTGGCCCAGCACCGTGCCGGCGTCGAGGCCCGTCTCTCGTCCGAAGTACGGATGGAGGTCGGATCCGCAGAGCCCCGCCACCTCCACGGCCACGATGGCATCGTCGTCCTGGGTGAGTCGCGGGTCCGGCACTGCCGCCCACGCGACCTCGCCGGGAGCCCTGAAACAGACGCCGTGCATCGACATACGGCTACAGCCTACAGCCAACCCCCGGCCGCGCGTATGATCCGCGCGTGCCGATGATGTTGATGCTCCTGTTGACCGCATGGATGACGCAGCCGGCGCCGGTGGCGCAGACGGATCTGGCCACGGCTGGCACGGGCTCGCCGTTCTACCGGATCCCGGCGCTGACGGTGACCACACGTGGCACGCTGCTGGCCGCCTACGATGCCCGACCGACGCTCTCCGACCTGCCCGGCCCGATCAGCGTCGTGCTGCGACGCAGCACCGACGGCGGCGCCACGTGGGGTCCGCAGACGGTCGTCCGCGCCGGATCGGCGGCGGGTGGCTACGGCGACCCGAGCCTGCTGGTCGACCGGACCACGCGTCGAATCTTCCTGTTCCACGCCGCGGGTGTGCGTCAGGGATTCTTCGGCGCGGCCGCGGGCGTCGGGCACGACGATCCCGACGTGCTGCAGACCGATTACGCGTTCTCGGATGACGACGGCGTCACCTGGACGCATCGTCGCATCACCAGTGCCATCAAGGACCCCTCGTGGAACGGCATCTTCGCCGCATCCGGACAGGGCATCCAGCTGCGGTACGGCCCGCACGCGGGGCGCCTCGTGCAGCAGTACGTGATCAGACGAGGCAAGGAGATGTGGGCGGCCAGTGCCTACAGTGACGATCACGGCGAGACGTGGCGCATGGGACAGCTGGTGGGTCCCGGCGCCGACGAGAACAAGACCGTCGAACTCTCGGATGGGCGCCTGCTGCTGAACAGCCGCGCCAAGCCCTATCGCAAGGTCGCGTTCTCCTCGGACGGTGGCGCGACGTGGACAGGCTGGCGCGATGAGCCGCAGTTGATCGATCCGGCGAACAACGGGGCCATCGTCCGCGTCCATCCCGATGCCGCGGCCGGGTCGGCGCCCGCACGCGAGCTGCTCTTCATCAACACCGAAAGCCGTGACCGGCGCGAGCAGCTCGTGATCAAGCGATCGTGCGACGATGGCGCCACGTGGACGGCGAGGGCGGTGCTGGAGCCTGGCGGCGCGTCGTACGCGACGCTCGCGCGTCTGCCCGACGGGCGCATGGGCGTGCTCTACGAGCGCGGGACCGTCAGCGCGATCGTGTTCGCCGTGTTCGATCCGGCGTCGCTTGGCGCGTGCCCTCGCTGACGCCAGCGGCTCCAGTGCCGCGCTGTCTCCGTCACACCAGACGCCTGCCGCGGAAGCCCCTGGCGGCGTAGTACGACTGCGCGCCGTTGTGGTAGACGAACACCCGCCCGAAGCGGCGATCGCCGAACAGCGCGCCGCCGAGAGCGCGGACCTCGTCGGGCGTCCGGATCCAGCTCGAGGTCTTGAGGTCGAACTCGCCGAGGCGCTGCAGATCCCGGTACTGCGCCTCGTCGAGCAGCTCGACGCCCATCGCGGCGGCGACGCCGGTCGCGCTGCCCGCCGGCTTGTTCTCCTTGCGCTTCTCGAGGGCGTCCTCGTCGAAGCACAGGCTGCGGCGGCCCGATGGCGTCTCCGCCGCGCAATCGCAGAACACGAAGGCGCCGGTGGCCGCGTCGTGTCCGATGACATCGGGTTCCCCGCCGGTGGACTCCATCTCGTGCAGCGTCCGCAAGGAAGAGGGCTGGCCATCGAGCCTGGCGAGCACGTCGGCCCAGGCGATCCCCTCGTGGCGCGACAGGTGCGCGGTGAAGCGTGTCTTCAGCGTCTGCAGCAGCGCGGTGCGTTCTTTCGCCGTCATGACTCGTGACTCTCGCGGCTGGTCGTCGATGGGCTCGAGGCCCGCAACGGATCGGGCGCAGGCGGCAGGGGCGGCTGGTCCGGCCGCCACCAGCTGTCGGGCGCGGCCGGCAGCGGCTGGTCCTCGCCGACGTTGGCGGCATCGATGCCCGCCTGGATGAAGTTCTCCGAGGGCACGGGCGAGCCGGCGAGCCGCCGCAGCATGGCGAGCTGACCGGCGTGGGTCATCGCGTCGGCAAGCGGACCATGGAGGAACTGCTCGTCGCGAATCTGCGCATCGAGCGCCTCGTCGGCGAAGTCGTCGCGCAGTCGTGCGAGCACGTCGTGCAGGCGCGTCACCTCATCGGCCAGGGATTCGAGGCGTGGCGGCGCGAACGTCCCGCCGTGCAGCATCGTGCGGGCATAGCCGATGACGCCGGTCATGTGCCACACGAGCTCGTGTGGGGTCCGCACGTGCGGACCGGCGCGGAAGGTGCCGAAGTCATCGGGGGCGCCGCGCAGGGCCTTCTGCGTGCGGTAGGCGATGGCGGCGAGGAAGTGCTGGAGCAGCTGGCGAGCGGTGTTCATGGCCGACGCCGATCCTACCGGATGGTCAGTCGCGCGTCGCGGGGGCACGTGCCCGCGTCACCACGGCCTTCAGCGCGGACAGTCTCGCCAGCTCGGCGCTGCCAAGGGCCCGATCGAACACGGCCACGCCACCGATCCAGCCGGTGAAGCCGACACTCCGCGCACTGTGAATCACCCGGCCGATGGTGAACGGGCCACCGCTCCCATCGTCAGGCGGGGCGTAGAGCCCGTGCGGATACCACCAGGGATTGAGCCGAAGCCCCACCAGTTCGCGACTCGACTCGACGAGACGGCCGTCGGGGCCCCGCTGCACCGTGACCTCGACCTTCGTGTAGCGGTACTCGCGGCGTTCCACCTGCTCGGCGTCGCTGGACCGCAGCACGGTGGTCGCCAACACCTGGTCTTCTGGCGGGGAGTAGTACTGGTCCTTCGGAAATGTCGGGTCCTCCCCGGGCTGCAGGCCTGGGGTTCTGGCGAAGTGGCCCTGCATGTAGGCCTGCCAGGCCGATCCGATCAGACGATCTGCCCTGGGGCGCTCGAGCCAGCGGTCGCCCGCCACACCATCGAGCCAGCCGGTCAGCTCCTGGCGTCGGTGGTCGAAGGTCATGGCGAAGACCTGCCAGGCCTCGTCGAGGACCTCGGCCGGGGCATCGGCAGGCACGGCCGCTGATACTCCCGCCGAGTTGCTCTTGTGCAGGGCGTAGCGGTTGAGGAACGACGCGACGCCATTCTCGGACACGTGGCCGGTCGCGCTGCCTTCGACGTTCAGCCCGGCAAACAGCGCGTACTGCCGCTGTCCGCGCGCCATCGTCTGCACCGTGCGCGACTCGGCGTGGGCACGGTCGATCCCTTCGTGCCAGATGCCCGCCAGCGCGTGATTGCCACTCTCGCGGATGGCCCACACCACCACCGTCACGGAACGCCCCGGTCCCTTGATGTCGAGGGCCGAGTCGTGCAGCCGCGCCCTCGGCACGAAGAGCAGCGGACGGAAGTCCGGATCTGTCTCCTTGACGATGCGGATCGCATTGCCGAAGGGTCCGCGACCCAGTTGCGGGAAGTCGTCGTAGGTCGCGGTCCGTCCGCGCCCCCAGAAGTCCCTGATGTAGTTGCCCGCGTCGAGGGCGAAGTCGTTGGTCGCGCCCGCCGGGACGTGCGCGATGAACCGCCCGGCCGGCCCGGGCTCGCGCCTGACGAAGTCCCAGAAGGCGACGAGTCCCGGCGTGCCCGTGACGATGGCTGCCGGCGACGCCAGGTGCGACTGATCGGCGGGGTGTTCCATCAACGGCGGCAGCGACCGGTGACATCCGGTCGCACACACCGCCAGGCCAGACAGGACGACTGCTGCCCATCGTGTACGCATCGAGACTCCCGCGCCTTGCCGGCGACGATCGCGTCGCGCCGGATCGAACCGTGGTGCCATCACGCAGCGAAGCGCAGGTGCTCGCGATTGCGCCACTCCAGGACCGCGAGCCCACCCGCGGCACGCCTGCGAATGCCAGCTGTGTCAACTGATGACACACGTCGGAACGCTTCACCGGGGACGCCTGTCGCTGGTACGAATGACCTGCGCCGCCATCCAGAAGAACAGTCCGGCACAAATCGCATACGGAATCCTGCGCAGCCACAAGTTGGTCTCGATCAGGCGCTCGATGAGTTCGACCGATCGACCCTTGTTGCTGAGCTGCACTTGGATCGGCACCTGGATCGTGACCGTCGAGATCCACACGACGGCCTGCGCAGCCAGCGCCGCCCAGACGGCCCAGCCCGGAATGGCGGCGGGCCGTGCCCACAGCATCAGGATCGTGAACGCCGTGCCCAGCAGCAGTGGTGCCACCAGCAACGCCAGCACGCGCGGCGAGATGAACTGATGGTAGGCCAGGAACTCGTCAGCTCCGATCAGTCGCCAGCTCGGATAGTTCACGAAGCTCTCGATGATGGCGGCGCCCGTGCCGTAGAACACGAGCGCGAACGCCGTCAGGAAGATCCAGCGTGGTTCCTTGTGCCTGTCCTCGGTCACTGTCGCATCCGGTTCGATGTCGGCGTGCCCGCCATCTGCCCGGGCCCGCCCTTGAACTATGAATTCTGAATTCTGAACTCTGAATTGTTCCTTACGGGTTGGTCCCTCGCCCTTCCATCTTCTTCTTGTCCGCCTCGACCATCGCCTTGGCCTCCTTCATCAGCGTCGGCACGTGATACGGGATGCCGTTCTTGATGGTCCACTCGATGCCGCCGCCGCGCGTCATCCGGCCGTCCTTCATCACATCGACGCCGTAGGGGTTGAGCACGCGCAGGTTGTCGAGCGGGTTGCCGTTCACCACGAGCAGGTCGGCCAGATAGCCCTGGCGCACGCGTCCGAGCTTGTCGCCCATGCCGAGCAACGTGGCGCCGTTGACCGTGCCGTGCTTGATGACGTCGAGCGGGTGGAAGCCGGCCTCCTCGTGCAGTTCGAGTTCGCGCACCAGGCCGAAGCCATACAGCGAATGGATGAACCCGGCATCGTCGCCCGTCGTGATGACGCCGCCCTTGTTGCCGAACGACTTCAGCGCATCCATCCAGATGCGGTACTGCTGCTTCCAGCGGACCTCCATGGTGTTGGTCCAGCCGACGAAGTACGACCCGTGGTTGGCGAGGTTGGGCTCGAAGAAGGCCTGCAGCGCCGGGTGCAGGTACTCCCTGTACCAGGGCAGGTTCTGCGCCTTGATGACGTCGCGGCTCGCCTCGTAGATCGACATGGTGGGGCTCCACGCGACCTTCTTCGCCACCATCAGGTCGAGCACCTTGTCGAGCTTGACCGGATCGGCCTGGGCGTAGAGCTCGCCGGCCTTCGCGAACCGCAGCAGCTCGTTGCTGTAGTTCATCTCGGCCGGGAAGCGCTGCACGCCATGGAGCGCCGCGTCGGCGATGCCGTAGAAGTGCTCGATCGAGTCGACGCCGAGTTCGGCGAAGTCCTCGGCCGTGACCTCCTCGACGGCGATGTGCGTCGTCGTCTTCAGCCCCTGCGCCTTGGCCTCGGCCATCGTCGCTTCGAGCTGGTCGCGATCCATGCCGAAGATCTTCAGGCCGTCGGCGCCGCGGGCCTTGGCGTCGCGGACGTTGGCGCGGATCGCCTCGGCCGTGCCGTTGCCACGCGACACGACCCAGTAGACCTGCATGCGCGGCGCGATGATCTGGTCGGCGGCCGACTCGGCCTGCCACTGCTTGCTCTTGACGAAGTTGCCGCCGTTCTCGCGCGTCAGTGTCACGCCGTTGGCGAGATAGAGATTGCGCTCGTACTGGATCGGCATCGGGATGCCGGCCCGCTCCTCGTGCCAGTGCATGTGGGTGTCGACGAGCCCCGGCATGACGTACTTGCCGGCGGCGTCGATGACCGCGTCGGCTTCGACCGGGAGCGTCGGCGCGATGTTGGCGATGACCCCGTCCTGGACGAGGATGTCCATCGGCCCGTACGGTGGCTTGCCGTTGCCGTAGATGACCATCGCACGGCGGATCAGCAGCCGCGACGGCTTCTTCGCGTGGACGGCCGTGTCACGGCCCGTCTGGCGGACCTGCGCTGAAGGCACCAGCGCCGACGCGGCAAAGCACACGGTGAATGCGATCAGCGGCCAGGTGCGCCGGGTGAGCCATCCTCGAACCATCTCGTCGAGCCTCTCAGGAAACGACACGAATGCCCAGGCGTCGAAGTGGCGCCTGGCGCACGGGGCTGCGAAAGTGCAGCCAGACGCGCGACGGATCGTCGTCGCGCGTGATGCCTTCGATCTCCCAGGCCTCACGGGCCGGCGGGAAGACCACGTCCTCGATGACGCGCGCCTGCTCGAGGCGCACGGCCTGCACGGTGGCGGGCGCGCCGTCCCGCACGGTCGCGATGACGAGCGTGCTGTCCTGACGCGCGAGGTCCACATCGACCCAGGCCACTTCACGGGCCGACAGCCACACGAACGGCGACCGCCGATCGTGCAGTGGCTGCCGCGCCGGCGTCAGGCACGACCCGCCCCGCTCGATCGCCAGCGCATGACACAGCGCCAGCCGGTCGGGCAGGTACACGACCTGCCCGCGACACCTGTCGTCGGCGCTCGGACAGGCGCGGACGTTGGCCGACGGCGGAGCAGCCGCATCGTACACGGCATAGACCGTCTCGGTGTGCGGCCACACCGCGACCGTGCGGATGGCGTGCTCCTCGAAGGCCCAGAACCGACCGTCGGGCGAGGCCACCAGATCGTGGCCGGTGATCGCGTCGATGACCGCGCCCGCCGCCAGATCGACGACCAGCAGCCCGGACGCCTCCTGTTCGGGATCGAGGTGCAGCACCACGCGGCGGCCACCCGCCAGGAGCCGGACCGCGCCGATCGCGCGGGCGCGACGGCCCGTCACCGTGCCATCGAGGGGAATGTCTGTGGTCACGCCGGACCGGATCGCGCGCAGATGGCTGCCGAGCAGGCCATCGCCGGGGAGGGGTTGCACCAGCACGAGCGCCAGGCGGCCCTCGCGCAGCAGCTCGCGCGTCTGCACCGCCGGGACCGCGGCGCCGTCGCGGACGACCGGCGGACCCGGCGTCTGAGCGGCCGCGGGGACCGCCAGGGCCAGCGCCCAAACCAAAGCGCGAGCGGGGGCGTCCCACCAGAAGGCGTGTCGGCTCCGGGTCGCTGAAGGATTCTGTGGCACGGAGGCGGCGCCCAGTGTCGCGTCAGGCGGGCACGACGTCAAGAGACGACGCGCCCCTGCCGCCTTCCCGACCTTTGCTAGGCTTACATCCATGATCACCCGGCGTGAGCTGCTCCTCTCGGTCCCCGCGTCGATGGCCGGCGCCCGACTCCTGTACGCGCAGCAACCCACCTTCCGCGTCGGGGCGCAGAACGTGCCCGTCTACGTCACGGTGACCGACAGCAACAAGCGCCTGGTCCCGGGCCTCGAGCAGGCCGACTTCGAGATCTTCGACGAGAAGACCAAGGCGACCATCAACATCTTCGACAGCCAGATCCAGCCGGTGACCGTCGCGGTGATGCTCGACTCGAGCGGCAGCATGACGATGAACCTGGAACTGCTGAAGCAGGCGGCCGAGCAGTTCGTCATCCGGTTGCTGCCCGAGGATCGGGGGCGCATCGGCTACTTCAACGACAAGATCGCCTTCCTCAGCGACTTCAGCAACGACCGCGACATGCTGATCGCGTCGATCAAGGACATGCAGTTCGGCAACCCGACCCGCCTGTTCGACTCGCTGCTGTTCAGCCTCGACGAGCTCAAGCCCATCGAGGGCCGCAAGGTTATCCTGTCGTTCACCGACGGCGCCGACACGGCCAGCCGCGGCGGCATGGGTGAAGTGCTCCGCCGCGCCCGTGAAGAGGAAGTGATGATTTACGGGATCGGCCTGCAGTCCAACATGATGGGCATGCGGACCAGGCCCGACGGCGCCCTGCGCAAGCTGGCCGAGGAGACCGGCGGTGGCTACTTCGAGCTGAAGGACACCGATGAACTCGGGCCCACCTTCACCCGCGTCGCCCAGGAACTGCACAGCCAGTACCTGCTCGGCTTCGAGCCGAAGACCGACGGCAAGGTGCACAAGATCGAAGTGCGCGTCACTCGCCCCGGACTCACGGCGCGCGGTCGCCGAACGTATCAGGCCCCCAAGGGGTAGGAGGCAGGGGCGACACTGTCAAAGTTCAAAAAGGGCGAACAGGGCAAAAAGTGAAAGGACACAACCGAAGAATGAAGACAAACGCTTGAAGCGCGGAAGACCGAAAGCCCTTGGTGCTTCGCGCTTGCTGTCTTGAGCCGTCATCCTTTGTCGGTGTCGTTTTGCCCTGTTGGCCCTTTTTGCCCTTTTGACCTTTGACGCGAGCCTCGAGCGCGTCTACCGAGGCTCACCCATGGGTGCCTCGCTCAGGGCGACCGGCGCGTCGAACCGCACCCGCAACACGGTGCCGGCGTCGATCTTGACGTTGGTGCCGGGCAGCGCCAGCAGCGACCCGCCGCCGCCGATGAGGATGCCGACCGCCGCGCCCTGGAATCCCCCCAGGATGCCGCCGATGATGGCGCCCGCCGCGGCGCCGGTCGTCATCTTGCCGACCTCGCCCTTGACGCCCGGGCCTTCGAGCGCCTGCGTCACCGACGCCCGGATGCGATAGGTGCGGCCCGCCACGGTCATCTGGTCGAACGACAACGTCAGGCTGCCGCGGCGATCGATGCGGGAGGCCCGCTCGACGCCACTGACCACGCCGCGCAGCACCGACCCGGCCGGCACCAGCAGCGCATCGCCCTGATAGAGGTCGACCAGCGTGGTCGCCTCGAAGCGGTCCTCGACCTCGGCCGTCTGCGAACTGAGGGGGGTCTGCAGCCGGGCATCCAGTTCCTGCCCGACCGCGATGTCACCGGCACGCCCCGTGGGCGCGGACTCGCGGAGCGACGTGCCGGAGGCCTCGCGGTCCAGCGCCGTGATCCGGTCGCGCACGGCCGTGATCTCGGCGCGGGGCACGCCAGCCTCACGCCGCAGCCGCACCCGCAGGTACGCGACATCGTCGCGCACGAGGTCGAGGTCGCGCGACAGCATCGAGGCCCGGGCGGCGTCGGTCTGCGCCAGGCGCTCGATGCGCTGCTCGACCGCCACCAGTTGCGTCTGCAGGTCGTCGAGGTCCGTCTGGGTGCCCTGACCGGTCTGTGCCAGCGCCGCCACCGGCAACAGCAGGCCCAGCGCCACGGCTCGTACCACCCGCCCCACGTTCATCGTCATGCACGTCTCCTGGCGGCCGCGCGGTGGACGCGCGAGCCGCGAATCGATACCGCGTAACCGTCAGGCTACCCGAGTGTTGGACGTCGGCGCGCGTCGAGCGGACGTGGTGGTCGTGTCGATCAGCTGCCGCTGAGCAACCGACTCAGCCATTCGACACGCCTGAGGTCGTTGTAGATGACCGTCACCATCAGCAGCATCAGCACCGCGAAGCCGGCCATCAGCATGCGCTCCTTGACGTGCATGCTGAAGTCGCGGCGCGCCAGGCCCTCGATGGCGAGGATGGTGATGTGCCCGCCGTCCAGGATGGGGATCGGCAGCAGGTTGAGCAGTCCCAGGTTCAGGCTGACCATCGCCATGGTGCCGAACAGGGCGGCCCAGCCGATCGACGCCGCGCCGCCGGCCACCTCGGCGATGCCGAGCGGGCCCATCAACTGCTTGGGCGAGGTCTCGGCCGTGAAGAGCCCGGCGAGCATCTCGCCGATCATGGCGGTCCACTCCCAGTTCTGCTTCACGCTCATCCCGATCGCCTGGACGAAGCCGGGGGTGATCGTGACCGTCTCGAAGGGACTCAGGTTGATGCCGAGGCGGCCGACGCCGCCCTGGTCGCGAGGGGTCGCCTGCAGCTCGAGCGGAGCCCCGTTGCGCAGGATGCCCAGCGTGACCGGCTGCCCGGCCCGCTTGCTGATCTGCTCGATCATCTGCTGCAGCGTGAAGCCCGTGGTCTCCGCGCCGTTGAACGACACGATGACGTCCTTGACCTGCAGGCCGGCCTCGGCCGCGGCGCTGCCCGGCAGCACCTGCGCCACTTCCGGGTGAATCGACGGCGCGATGCCGAGGTCGCCGATTTCGTACTTGGTCTGCGCCTCGGGGACGATCGAGAACTGCTGCGACTGGCCGTCGCGACGCACCACGATGGGCACCTCGCGATTGGCCCGCGGCACGACGCGCATCTGCAGCCCCTGCCAGGTGGCGACGTCCTTGTCGGCAAAGGACACGATCAGGTCACCCGGCTTGATGCCGGCCTTCTCGGCCGGGGACCCAGGCAGGACCCGACCGACCACGGGCGCCTTCTGTTCGAAGGCCGGTTCGGTGGCGCCGTTCCAGATGACGAACGTCATCACGCCGACCGCCAGCAGCAGGTTCATCAGCGGTCCGGCGATGAGGATCTGGAACCGCTGCCACTTGGACTTCGAGAGGAATTCGTCCGACGACCCGGATCGGGGGTCGTCCGGCGTCTCGCCGGCCATCTTGACGTAGCCGCCGAGCGGAATCGCGCTGATGCAGTACTCGGTGCCCCCGCGCGTGATCTTCAGCAGCTTGGGGCCGAAGCCCAGGGAAAACGTCAGGACGCGCACGCCATTCCAGCGCGCGAGAAGGAAGTGCCCCAGTTCGTGCACGAACACGAGCACGCCCAGGACGAACAGAAACGCCCACAGATTGGTCACGCGATGATGCCTCGTCCTGCCGATTCTATCGTGCCGAGTCGGGCCGTCGCCTGACGACGAGCCCAGGCGTCCACCTCGCGGATGGCCGCGAGTGACGTGGTGTCGAGTCCCTGTCCGGAGGCGTCCGCGAGCACGTCGGCGACGGTCGCGGCAATGCCGGTGAACGGCACCAGCCCCTCCAGAAAGGACGCTACGGCAATCTCATTGGCCGCGTTCAATACGACGGGGGCCGCCCCACCCGCCCGCAAGGCCTCGTAGGCCAGCGCCAGGCACGGGAACCGCTCGAGGTCGGGCACCTCGAACCGCAGGTCGAGGCCGTGCTGCCAGTCGAGGCGGGGCACCGGGCTCTCCCAGCGGTCCGGCCACGTGAAGGCGTACTGGATCGGGAGCTTCATGTCGGTGACGCCGAGCTGCGCCAGCAGCGAGCCGTCCTCGAACTCCACCATCGAGTGGACCACGGATTGCGGGTGGATGACCACGTCGATGCGATCGGCCGACATCTCGAACAGCCAGCGGGCCTCGATGACCTCGAGGCCCTTGTTCATCATCGTGGCCGAGTCGATGGTGATCTTGCGCCCCATCTTCCAGGTGGGATGGCTGAGCGCGTCGGCGGCGGTGACGGTGGCCAGGCGCTCGGCGGGCGTGGTCCGGAACGGGCCGCCCGAGGCCGTCAGGACGAGCCGTCGGACGTGCGCACGCGGGTGTCCGGCCAGGCATTGGTGGATGGCGTTGTGTTCGCTGTCCACCGGCAGCACGTCCACGCCGTGGACACGCGCGGCGGCCATGACCAGCGCCCCGGCCATCACCAGGACTTCCTTGTTCGCGAGGGCGATGCGCTTGCCGGCCTGGATGGCCGCCAGGACGGCCTCGAGGGCCTCGGTGCCCGAACTGGCGCACAGCACGACGTCCACGTCGGGATGCGTCGCCACCTCCACCAGCCCCTCGCGTCCCCAGGTCCAGGTCTGCACGCCCTCACCGGCGGCCCTGTCGACGCCCGCGCGCACGCGACGCAGGCTGTCCTGCGTGGCCATGGCCACGGCCCGCGGCCGCACCTGCGCGATCTGGGCCTGCATCTTCTCGACGTTGGCGCCGGCGGCCAGCGCTACGACCTGCAGGCGTTCGGGATGCGCGGCCACGACCTCCAGCGCGCTCACCCCGATCGACCCGGTGCTGCCGAGTACGGCGATCCGCGTCATGCGCCGGGGCCCGTTCGCCACAACCACTGCAGCGCGACGTAGTAGAGCGGCATCGTGAACAGCAGCGCGTCGATGCGATCCAGCATGCCGCCGTGGCCGGGAATCAGATCCGACGAGTCCTTCACGTCCGCGCTGCGCTTGAGCATCGACTCGAACAGGTCGCCGGCGATGCCGACGATGGCCACGCCGACGCCGAGGACGGCGAGCCGCCACGTCGGGATGCCCGGCAGCCAGAGCTGCCCGAAGCCCGCCAGCACCGCAGCGCCGGCCACGAGGCCGCCGATCGCCCCTTCACGCGTCTTCTTCGGGCTCAGCGCCAGCGCCAGCGGCGCCCGGCCGAACGTCCGTCCGGTGTAGTACTGCGCCGTGTCGCTCCCGATCTGGGTCAGGAACAGCGTCAACAGGGCCGGGGCGCCGTAGGCCTCGCGCACCAGCGGCACCGTCGCGATCCCCATGCCCAGATAGGCCACCGGGAACAGCATCGACGCCGCGACGGCCACGGCCTGCTCGGGCACCCGTCCGCGCAGCACCAGGGCCCCGCCCGTCACCACGGCACTCACCAACAGGAAGTGCGTCGCCGGCAGGTGGAAGATCAGCACGCCGTACATCAGCACCGACAGCACGAACGACACGCCGGGCACGACGTCGAGGCCGCCACGCCGCACGAGGTTGTCGTACTCGCGCAGCGACAGCACCAGCGCGACGAAGGCGAAGATCTGCGTGCCCCACGGCGGCAGGCCCCAGAAGACGCCGACGACGAGGGCCAGCAGCACGAGGCCGCTGAGAACGCGGGTCACCGGCCTGCAGCCACCGGGGGACCGGGCACGGCGGCGATGCCGCCATAGCGCCGCTCGCGGCGCTGGTAGTCGAGGAGCGCCTCGAACAGGTGGGTGCGCCGGAAGTCGGGCCAGAGCGTGTCGGTGACGTAGATCTCGCTGTAGGCGATCTGCCACAGCAGGAAGTTGCTCACACGCATCTCGCCGGACGTCCGAATCAGGAGGTCGGGATCGGGCTGGCCTCTGGTGTACAGCAGACGGGCGAACCGGGCCTCGTCGATGTCTTCGGGACGCAGGCCCTGCGCGATGGCGTCGCGTACCGCATCGACGATCTCGGCGCGGCCCCCGTAGTTCAGCGCAATGGTCAGGACGGTGCCGGTGTTCCTGCTGGTCCGCTCCATCGCGACATGCAGTTCGTGCTGCACGTCCGCCGACAGATCCTGCGTCCGTCCGATGACCTCCAGCCGGATGTTGTTGGTCAGCAGGGTCTCGAGCTCGGACCGCAGGTAGCGCTTCAGCAGGGCCATCAGCGTCGCCACTTCCGACGCCGGGCGCTTCCAGTTCTCGACCGAGAACGCGTAGAGGGTGATGTACTTCAGGCCGAGCCGGGCCGAGGTCTCGATCACCTCGCGCACGGCGCGCGTGCCGGCACGGTGCCCCTCGACACGGGGCAGGTGCCGTTGACCGGCCCAGCGGCCATTGCCATCCATGATGATGGCCACGTGGGACGGCAGGCGGTCGACATCCAGTCTTCGGGCCAGATCGGCATCCGGAGAGCCTGGGGACAGCCAGCTCAGCAAGTCATCGAGCGCCATGGCCGGAGGACATTCTACTCTCCCCCGGGGGACGGGAACCGGGAAGCGGGAGTCGGGAGTCGGGAGTCGGGAGTCGGGAGTCGGGAGTCGGGAGTCGGGAGTCGGGAGTCGGGAGTCGGGAGTCGGGAGTCGGGAGTCGCCGTCGACCTCCGGGCGACGGCTACACGGCGTCGGGGTACTCGACGCGGACCAGGGTGAGACCGTGGGGCGGGGCGGTCGGACCCGCCGCCGCCCGCGGGGCACCGGTGAGCAGTCGCTCGAGGTCGTCCGGACGACGACGGCCGTAACCCACATCGAGGAGCGTGCCGGCAATCGCCCGCACCATGTGGCGCAGGAACCCGTCGCCCCGTAGCTCGAGCTCGACAACCCGTTCGTCCTCAGCCAGTTGCAGTCCCACATCCATCGTCGGACGAACGCCGAAATCGACGCCCGTCATCGTCCGCACCGTGCTCGTCACGGGGGTGCCGGTGGACTGGAACGCGGCGAAGTCGTGCGTGCCCTCCAGCCGGGCCGCGGCCAGGGCCATGGCCGTCAGGTCGAGCGGAGGCAGCACGGTCCAGTGGGTGCGCGCGAGCAGCGGATGGCCCAGCCGGCTCACCAGCCAGGCATACCGGTACGTCTTGGACACCGCCGAGAACCGCGCATGCACCTCGTCGGACACGAGCACGGCGCTGCGCACCCGGATGTCGGGTGGCAGGCGGGTATTCGTGGCGCGGACGACGACGTCGGGGGCGATGCCGTCGGGCAGGTCGACGTGCGCGGCCTGGCTGTCGGCGTGCACGCCGGCGTCGGTCCGCCCGGCCCCGGTCACCGTGACCGCGCCGCGGGCCAGGGGGGTCAGGGCCTGCTCGAGGGCGGCCTGCACGGACGGGCCGTTGTCCTGGCGCTGCCAGCCCGCGTAGGCGGTGCCGTCGTACGCCACCCGCAGGAGGACCCTCGGCACGCTACTTCTGGCCGGGCCGCGAGCCGGGCTTGATGGCCGGCACCCCGCGCAGGTGCTCGGGCAGGGCGTCGGGCGCGTAGGTCGGGAACTTCGCCTCGGCCAGCGATACGTACGGCAGGTCCATCTGATCGCCGCCCCCGCGGTTGATGATCGACGCGGCCGCCACCACCGTCGCGCCGGCATGCTGCGCGACCACCACCGTTTCGAGCGTGCTCTTGCCCGTGGTGACCACGTCCTCGACCACGAGCACGCGCTCGCCGGGATCGATGCGGAAGCCGCGCCGCAACGTCAGCGTGCCGTCGACGCGCTCGGCGAAGATGGCCCGCACGCCGAGCGCCCGCCCGACCTCGTGGCCAATGATCAGCCCACCCATCGCCGGCGACAGCACCACGTCCACGGTGTGACCGGCCGCCTTCACCTTCTCGCCGAGGGCGCGCCCGAGCGCCTCCGCGTCGGCGGGATGCTGCAGGATGAGCGCGCACTGCAGGTAGCCCGTGCTGTGGAGGCCCGAGGACAGGACGAAGTGGCCCTCGAGGAGAGCGCCACGCTGGCGGAACAGGGCAAGGACGGAGTCTGCGGTCATATCAGGGCTCAGGGCTCAGGGCTCGGGGCTCCAAGGGCTCGGCTTGAGGCTCAGGGCGCAGGGGCGGTGCTTCTGCGTTCGACGTTCTGCGTTACTTCAGGTGGTTTTCGAACAATTTGAGGATCCGCTTGTACTCGTCGGCCCAGCTGGTGGCTTCCTCGAAGCCGTGATCCTCGACGGGATACAGCGCGAGCTCCCAGTGCTCCTTGCGGAGCTCGATCAGCTTCTGGGCGAGGCGAATGGAGTCCTGCGCATGGACGTTGACGTCCACCAGGCCGTGGCAGATGAGCAGCGCGCCCTTCAGGCCGTCGGCGAAGTAGATCGGCGAGCTGCGCCGGTAGGCCTCCTGGTCGGCCTGCGGCAGGTTGAGGATGTTGGCCGTGTAGGGATGGTTGTAGTGGGCCCAGTCGGTCACCGGCCGCAGGGCCGCGCCGGCCGCGAAGACGTCCGGCGTCGTGAACATCGCCATCAGCGTGATGAATCCACCATAGCTGCCGCCGTACAGCCCGATTCGCTTCGGATCGACCTTCTGCGTCTTCGCGAGCCATGCCGCGCCATCGACGATGTCGTCGAGATCCTTGCCGCCCATGTGCCGGTAGATGGCGGTGCGCCAGTCGCGTCCGTAGCCGGCGCTGGCGCGGTAGTCGACGTCGAGCACGACGTACCCGCGCGCCGCGAGCAGGTGATGGAACATGTACTCGCGGTAGTACGACGACCAGTACTTGTGCGCATTCTGCAGGTAGCCCGCGCCATGCACGAACAGCACCGCGGGCCGCGAGGGATGGCGCTTCGCCCCGACCATCTCCGGCGTGTAGAGGCGCGCGTGCAGCGTCTTGCCGTCGCGCGACGGGAACGTGATGACCTGCGGGTCCAGCCAGCGGTGGGCGCGCCACTCCGCTGCCGGGCTCGTCGTCACGCGCGTCGCCGCAGACGCCCCACCGTAGGGCAACACGTAGACCTCGGGCGGGGCATTGCCGGTCGAGTGGACCATGCCGATGGTCTTGCCGTCGGGCGACACCTCCCCGAGATTGCCGCCGGTCATCGTCGTCAGCCGCGTGTGGGGCCCACCGTCGATGCCCACGGCATAGAGGTGGCGCTCGCCCGGATGGACCTCCGTGGTGGTCAGGAAGAAGGTGCGGCGGTCGGTCGACGAGGCGACGTCGGTGGTCTCCCAGTCGCCGGAGGTCAGGGCCGTGGGCTCACCGCCCGCATCGGCGTCGAGCGTGTAGAGGTGCATCCAGCCCGTGCGCTCGGACGTGAACCAGAAGCGGTGCGAGCCGGGCAACCAGCCATAGCTCGACGGTCCAGGGCCGAAGCCTTCCCGCACCCAGGCGTCGTCGTGCAGGTGGTCGAGCACCCTGGCCGTGCCCGTGGCCGGGTCGATCCGCACCAGCCAGCGGTCCTTGTTGTCGGAGGACCGGACGGACGCCAGCGCCACGGCGCCATCGTCGGACAGCACCGGCATGCTCCAGCGCAGTTCGCGCGGCGTCTTGTCGGTGCCACCGGCGTCGGGCAGCGTCACCCAGGTCGTCTTGCGCTGGCCGAGGTCCAGGATGGCCAGGCTCACCGTGGCCTGGGCATCGCCGACCTTGGTCCGGCCGGGCAGGTCACCGACGTAGCCGGACTCGGTGACGTAATCGGGCACATCGGCCGTCTTTGCCGACTCGGGACGCTCGGTGACCACCGCCCAGACGAACGCGCCCGACGGGTCGAGCTGCAGGTCACTGGCCGTCTGGCGGGCACGCAGTTCGAGTTTCGGCAGCGCGTCCTTGTCGCGGCGGGCCTCGTCGCGCTCGCGGCGGCGCTTCGCGTCGCGCACGTGCTCGAGGAGACTGGCCTCCTCGTCGGCCAGCGCGGTCTGGCTGGCAGTCTTCTTCGGATCGGGCGTCTTCGGGCCCGATTCGGCGATCTGCTGAATCCCGGCGCCCGACAGGGGGACCAGATACAGGCCGCCGTCGCGGACGAAGGTCACGTGCGATTCGTTGCGGGCCCAGCGTGGAGCGGACTCGCCGCCCGTCATCCGGGTGAGCTCGGTGCGGGTGCCAGCCACCGTGTCGATGAGGGCGATGTCGCCCCGGGCGGCGGTGAGCACCCGACGCCTCGCCTTGTCCCACTGCCCGGTCACCGGGGGCGCCAGGCGGCGCTCCTCGTCGGAGAGGCGGCGCAGGCCCGAGCCATCGGCGGCGACGACCCAGGTGGCCGACTCCTCCTCGTCGCGGTCCTGCCACTCGAAGTACAGGCGGGTGCCGTCACCCGACCAGCGCAGACCCGTGGGCGGATAGCCAACCAGGCGCGGCCCCCGCATGATGCTGTCGACGGTCAGCGGGAACTGGCTGGTCGCGGCGACGGCGGGCCGTGGCGCCGTGGCGGTCTGCGCCTCGAGGGTGGCCAGCATGGCGGTGCCAAGCAGGCCGGCGGCAAACAGGTGACGGAGGCGAAACTGGGTCATCGACGGGATGGGCGGGCGCGGACGTCCACGCGGAACGCATGGGCCGGCCGGAGCGTCCGGGAATTGTGCCAGATATACTGCGCGCCGAACCGTCGTCCCCGTGATTCCGTCTATTGGTTCGGCCGCACCCCCGGACCTCATCATTCCGTCCCGGCTCGGCGAGTTCGTGCAGTTCTCCCAGGAGATGGAGTTGACGTCCGTGATCCCATCGGTTTCCCCTCGTGTCCGGCGCGGCCTGCTGACGCTGGTGATGGCCTCCGCCGCGACCGCGGCCTCGGCGCAGACCGTGCCTCCCGCGCCCGCGCCCGCAGCCCCGCCGATCACGGTCTCCACCGAGCCGACGGCGCCCATCGGCCCCGTCCGCCGCATCTCGATCGACGACGCGGTGACGATGGCACTGCAGCAGAACGTGTCGCTGCAAGTGCAGAAGATGTCCCCGGGCATCTCGGAACTCGACATCGTCCAGGCCTACGGCAGCTGGCTGCCGGCCCTGACCGGGCAGCTCCGCTTCCAGAGCCTCGAGCAGCCGGTCGCCACGATTCTCCAGTCGGGTGCCGACAACTTCAAGCAGGACCAGTTCGTCGGCAACTTCGGCGTCGAGCAGTTCCTGCCCACCGGCGGCTCCTACTCGCTCGGGTACCAGGCGTCGCGGACCAAGAACAACAACCAGTTCGCCACCTTGAACCCGAATACGCAGGGCAACCTGACGTTCTCGTTCACGCAGCCGCTCCTCCAGAGCCGCGGCATCGACAACACCCGGCAGCAGATTCTGGTCAGCAAGAACAACCTCGCCGTCAGCGAGATGCAGTTCCGCAACACGGTGGTCAGCACCATCCGTGACGTCAAGAACGCCTACTGGGACCTCGTGGTCGCGCAGTCGGCGCTGGCCGTCCAGCGCCAGACGCTGGAGCTGTCGCGCCAGACCCTCGGCGACAACCGCAAGCGCGTCGAGGTCGGCACCATGGCCCCGATCGACATCGTCCAGGCCGAGGCGGAGGTGGCGGGCAACGAAGAGAACGTCATCATCGGCGAGCAGACGGTGGCCCAGGCGCAGGATCGCCTGCGCGCGCTGATCCTCGACCCGCGGACCGCGGAGTTCTGGACCACGACGTTCGAGCCGGCAGATCCGCCGTCGCTGGGGACCTCGCCCGTGGACGTGGACGCCGCGGTGCAGAAGGCCATCTCCGGTCGGCTCGACCTGCAGCAGGCCCGCAAGCAGCTCGAGAGCAACGACATCCGCCTGAGGTTCTTCAAGAACCAGGCCCTGCCCGAGATCACGGCCAACATCGATTACGGACTGGCCGGCATCGGGGGTACCGTCATCGACCGCCAGGGCGGCGGCCTCGAGCCCGGCCAGGGCATTCCGACGTCGTCCATCGGGTACTCCGAAGTACTGAGGGACGTGCTCGGCTTCTCCTTTCCGACATGGACGGCCAGCGTCAACTTCCGCTATCCGATCGGGCGCAACGCCAACCGGGTGAACGTCGAGCGGCAGCAGCTGCAGAACGATCAGAACCTGCTCCAGTTGCGTGACCTGGAGCGTCAGGTCGTCCAGCAGGTGCGCGATCTCGCCCGGCAGGTCAACACCAACCTGCGGCGCGTCTCGAGCACGCAGGCCGCTCGCGCCCTCGCCGAGCGCCGCCTCGAAGCCGAGCAGAAGAAGTTCGGCGTCGGCCTCTCGACGACGTTCAACGTGCTGCAGGCGCAGCGCGACCTGGCCGAGGCCCGCAACAACGAGCAGCGCGCCATCCTCGATTTCGAGAAGTCGCGCGTCGACTTCGAGGCCTCGCAGGAAGCGTCCATCTCGGGCGCCGGCGCCGGCAGCCTGACGCTGAATGGCGGCACCACGGGCACCGGCGCGGTCGGGACGACGACCGGGGCGGCCCGCACTGGCGCCGCAGGGGCCAACAACGGCGCCACCGGCGGCCAGCAGTTCCGGTAAGCGGCGGCATCGCGGCATTCCGGCATTCCAGCATTTCTTCTATGCTGTCCGGGTGCCGCCGATCTCGGTGATCCTCATCACGAAGAACGCAGCCGCGCACATCGAGTGCGCGCTGCGGTCCGTGGCGTGGGCCGACGAGCGGATCGTGGTGGACTGCGGCAGCGACGACGCCACCGTCGCCCTGGCGCACCCCCTCGCGACACGTGTCGAGACACACCCCTGGTCGGGCTACGGCGCCCAGAAGAACCACGCCGCCTCCCTCGCCACCCACGACTGGGTCCTCTCGCTCGACGCCGACGAAGCCATCACCGACGGCCTGCGCGACCAGATCGCCGCGCTGCCGCTGACGCCCGAGACGGCCGCCTTCCGGATGCCGCGCGTCACCTGGTATCTCGGGCGCTGGATCCGGACCACCGACTGGTATCCCGACCGCGCCGTCCGTCTGTACGACCGACGTCGGGCCCGCTGGGACGACCGTCCCGTCCACGAAGCGCTGCTCGTGGACGGCCCCATCGCGGACCTGTCCGGCGAGATCGAGCACCGGCCATATGCCGATGTCGCCGAGCATCTCGGGCGCATGAACCACTACACGACGCTGGCCGCCACGCAGATGCAGGCGCAGGGTCGGCAGGCGCGGGCGTGGCACCTGCTGGTGCACCCACCGGCGGCCTTCCTGCGCAACTACGTCGCCCGGGGCGGCGTCCGTGACGGCGTGCCCGGCTTGATCGTGTCGCTGCTGGGCGCGGTGTACGTGTTGCAGAAGTACGTCAAGCTCTGGGAGCGACAACGCCAGGCGTCCTGAACGCCCCCGCACGATGCCCATCCGCACGATTCACATCGACACCGCGCGCACCTGGCGTGGCGGCCAGAACCAGGCGCTGCTCACGGTCAAGGGCCTGCGTGCCCTTGGCCATCCGACGATGCTGGTGGCGCATCCGGACGGGGAGCTGCGACGACGGGCGCCGCAGGATCCCGATCTGGTGCCGCTCGCGCCGCGGTTCGAGATCGACTTCCACGCCGCGTGGAAGCTGGCGCGCATCATTCGCGCCTTCAATCCCGCCATCCTGCACGCGCACGACCCGCATGGCGTCGCGCTGGCCGCGCTGGCCCTCGGGTTCCGGATGCCGTGGCCGCCCCCGCTGCTGGTGGCATCGCGGCGGGTGGACTTCCGGCTGGCCGGCAACACGCTGTCGCGGGCCAAGTACAAGCAGGTCGATCGTTTCATCTGTGCCTCGTCGGCCATCGGGCGCATCCTGGCGGCCGACGGCATCGATGCGGCGCGCATCGTCACGGTGCACGAAGGTGTCGACCTGCAGCACGTGGCCGACGCCCCGCCGGTGTCGATGCACGAGACGTTCTGGCTGCCGCATGGCGCACCGGTCGTGCTCAACGTGGCCGCGCTGGTCCCGCACAAGGGCCAGCGGCACCTGATCGATGCCTTTGCCGAGGTCGTCCGGGTGGTGCCCGATGCCCGGCTGGTGATTCTCGGGCAGGGCGAACTGCACGACAGCCTGGCGAAGCAGATTCATCACCTCTCGCTCGACAAGCACGTGATGCTGCCGGGCTTCCGCACCGACGTCCTCTCGCTGATGAAGACGGCCGACATCTTCGTCATGAGTTCGGTGATGGAGGGCCTGGGCACGTCCCTGCTCGACGCGATGGCCTGCGCCCGGCCCATCGTCGCGACCGACACCGGCGGCATCCCCGAAGTGGTCGTGCACGAAGAGACGGGGCTGCTGGTGCCGCCTCGCGATGCCGACCAGCTCGCCGACGCGCTGGTCACGTTGCTGAAGGACGAGACGCGGGCTCGCCAGTACGGTGCCGCGGGATACGAGCGGGTGCACCACACCTTCAGCGTCGAACACATGGTGAACCAGACCGTGTCGGTCTACCGGGACGTCATCACGACGCGCTGATCAGGACGACCGACGTGCCCGAGCTGCCGGATCTCTCGCTGTACGTGCAGGCGATTGGCGCACGCTGCGTCGGTCATCCCCTCGTCCGTGTCCGCCTGGCCAGCCCATTCCTGCTGCGCACCGTGGACCCACCGCTCGACGCGTTCGAGGGCCTGCCGCTCCGCGACGTGCACCTGCTCGGCAAGCGCCTCGTCTTCACCTTCCCCGAGTCGCTCTACCTCGTGCTGCACCTGATGATTGCCGGGCGCCTGCACTGGAAGGCCGCCGGCGCCAAGGTACCGGGCAAGATTGGGCTGGCGGCGTTCGACTTCGACGACGGGGCACTCACCCTGACCGAGGCCGGATCGAAGCGGCGCGCGTCGTTGCATGCGGTCCGCGGCGCCGAGGCGCTGGCGGCCATGGACCCCGGCGGCCTCGACGTGCTACGCGCCGACCTCGGCACGTTCCAGGCGGCGCTCACCCGCGAGCGGCACACGCTGAAGCGCGCACTGACCGACCCCCGGCTCTTCAGCGGCATCGGCAACGCCTACTCCGACGAGATCCTGCACGCCGCGCAGTTGTCGCCCATGCGCCAGACCCATCAGCTGGACGCCGACGACATCGCGCGGCTGCACGCCGCCACGCAGGAGACCCTGCAGCTGTGGATCACGCGGTTGCGCGAGCGGCTCGGCGAGGCCTTTCCCGAGAAGGTGACGGCGTTCGTCGAGGGCATGGCCGCGCACGGCCGGTACGGTCACCCGTGCCCGCGATGCGGCACGCCCATCCAGCGGCTGGTCTACGCGACCAACGAGGCGAACTACTGCCCGACCTGCCAGACCGGCGGCAAGCTCCTCGCCGACCGCGCGCTGTCGCGCCTGCTGCGCGAGGACTGGCCGCGCTCGCTCGACGAGCTCGAGGAGCACAAGGTGGTACGGATGATCAAGGCACAAGGGACGAGCGAGCAGTCACAAGGGCGGCCAGGAACACGGGACACGAAACCGTAGCGACAAGTGACAAAAGATCCCCGGCGACGGTTGCGGCCTCTGCAGCCCCTTGTGTCTGTCCCTTGCGTCCCTTGTCCCCGTCCCTTGTCTCCCTTGTGACTCTTCTCCTTGTCACGCGTCCCTTGTTCTGATCGGTCGACAGAACGCGGCGAGCGGGCAATGCGCGTTGCCGACGCGCTTCCCCCACCCGCACGCGCCCATCATGCTCATGTGGCAGAGCGAGAAGTCGTAGCGCACCGGGTCGTCGGGGTCGACGCGACGCAGCGTGGCCGTGATGTCGGCGGCCATGCGCCAGCCCGGGCTCGTGTAGCGGGTGAGCCGCAGGCAGCGGCCGACGCGGATCGTGTGCGTATCGAGCGGGATGACGAGGCGTGACCGCGAGACGCTCGACCACCCACCGGGGTCGACCGCATCCTGGCGGACCATCCACCGCGCGAAGAGATTGAGGCGCTTGCAGGCACTGCCGAGCGACGGCCGCGGGAAGAAGTAGTGCACGCCGAGCCGGCCTCGCGGCACACCACCGTAGGCCTCGCGCACGTCCACCGCGCAGGCCGCGGCGCAGAAGGCCTCGAGGCCGGTCGACACGTCAGCACTCGACGGGTCGTCACCGGCGACGAAGGCCCCCTCGAGGGACCCGTATCGGGCACGGAGATCGCGCAGCACGACGAGCAGCGCCACGAGATCGTCGCCCCGCGTCCAGCGGTGGACCACGGGCGCGAGGGCTTCACGCGCCTGTCGGATGTCGAGGGACTCGAGATACGCCGCCGGGTGCGGTCCAAGCAGGGACAGCACGCGCTCGACGCTGGCCAGGACGCTGGCGAGCCGTCCGAAGGCGAGTCCCGAGGCGATCGAGGCCACCACTTCGCGATCGCGCGGGTCGTCGTACCGCCAGACGAACTGCACCGGATCGGCCGCCGAGTCCGGCACGTTGTAGCCGTCGTGCAGGCGATCGAGTTCGACGCGGAATCGGGCCAGGGCTGGAGCCGTGAGCCGCAGCAGCGGTGCCTGGCGGCGAGGCGGGGCGGGAGGCATGGGGCGCGAACGTGGGCAGAGCCTCGGGAAGGCGTCCGTCCGCTCAGAACCGCGTCATCGGCACACCTGTCGCGCACAGCGGACAGGTGGTCGAGGTGTAGATGTCGCGCGCGTCGTACTCGAGCAGGGCCACGTTGGGCACGTCGAGCTGGACGACGGCGGCCATCCGGTCGTAGATCTGCGCCGTGGCGATGACCTCGCCGCCGGCCTTGCGCACCAGCTCGGCGCAGTGCGCGAACGTCTTGCCCGTGTTGCGCACATCGTCGGCCAGCAGCACCTTCTTGCCGGCGAGGACGGCGCGATAGGTCGACCGCAGGCGCAGGCCTTCCTCAGCGTCGAAGTGCACCGGCGCGAACACGCACGGCGGATGCTCCAGGCTGCGGCGCCCGTCGAGCAGGCCGGCGATCGTGTGCGCGAGCAGCGCCCCACCCGTGGCTGGCCCAACCACGGCCTGCACCTGCAGCGACACCTCGTAGGGCAGGACGTCGAGCAGATCCTGGGCGAGCTGCCAGATGGTAGCCGGCTGGCAGAACAGCATGTGCGGGTTGAGGTACGTCCGCCCGTGGTAGCCGTTGCCGAAGTCGAAATGGCCGTCGAGGAGGACGTTGGCGCCCTGCAGGATGCGCTGGGCGCGCTTGCGGACGTCCTCGATGCGCTTGGTCATGACTGATGGGTCCTCGAGGCGATCACTGGACGGACGCCGATGGCCACGCGCCAAGTCCGTCGACGGCGAGATTGCGATACACCAGCCGTCCGTCGACGATGGTGGCGGCGACGCCGCCGCGCAGCTGCCAGCCCTCGAAGGGCATGTTCTTCGACAGCGAGTGCTGCGACGACGCCTGGATCGTGACCGGCAGGTCCGGGGCCAGCACGGTGATGTCGGCGGGCGCCCCTTCGCTGAGCGCGCCGCCCGTGACCTTGAGGATGCGCGCCGGATTGACCGACAGCAACTCCACCATCCGCGTCAGGTCGATGTGTCCGGCGTGGACGAGCCGATCGAAGGTCAGCGACACGCAGGTCTCGAGGCCGGTGATGCCGAACGGCGCCTGATCGTAGGACAGCGCCTTCTCGTCGGCATGATGCGGCGCATGGTCGGTCGCGATGACGTCCACGCTGCCGTCGGCCAGTCCCGCGATCAGGGCGTCGACGTCGGCCTGCGGTCGCAGGGGCGGATTCATCTTGGTGTTGGTGTCGTAGCCGCGCAGGGCCTCGTCGGTGAGGACGAAGTGATGCGGCGCGACCTCGCAGGTCACGGCGATGCCGCGCGCCTTGCCGGCCCGCACCGCCCGCAGCGAGCCGGCGGTACTCAGGTGCGCCACGTGAAACGGCACGCGCGTCAGCCCCGCCAGCGTGATGTCGCGCTCGATCCACAGCTCCTCGGCCTCGCCGGGGATACCGCGCAGGCCGAGCTCCGAGGCCACCGCGCCCTCGTGCACCACCCCGTCACCCTTGAGCGTCGGGTCTTCGCAGTGGTCGATGACCAGCACGTCGAGCATGCCCGCGTACTCGAGCACCCGGCGCATCAGCAGCGCCGTCTTGACCGGATGCCCATCGTCGGACACGGCGACGCAGCCGGCGGCCTTCAGTTCGCCGATCTCGGCCAGTTGCTCGCCCTTCGACCCGACGGAGGCGGCGCCGATCGGATAGACGCGCGCCAGGCGTGCCGCGTCGGCCTTGTCGCGGATGTAGCGCGTGACGGCGGCGCTGTCGTTGATCGGCGACGTGTTGGGCATGCAGGCGACGGCGGTGAAGCCACCGGCCACGGCCGCCGCGACGCCGCTGGCGACCGTCTCCTTGTGCTCCTGGCCGGGCTCGCGCAGGTGCACGTGCATGTCGATGAGGCCGGGGGTCACCACGCACCCCGCCGGGACGTCGAGCACCTCGGCGCCCTCGGGGATCGGCAGGTCCTGGCCGACGCGGGCAATCACGCCGTCGCGCACCTCGATGTCGAAGATCCCGTCGCGACCGTTGGCCGGATCCACCACGCGGCCGTTCCTGAGGATGTAGGTCATGGCTTGCATCATTCCTCGTTGCCCCCGCCGAGCAGGTAGAGCACGGCCATGCGAACCGCGACCCCGTTGGCGACCTGCTCGAGGATCACAGCCTGCGGCCCGTCGGCCACCTCGGAGGCAATCTCGACGCCGCGGTTCATCGGGCCCGGATGCATGACGATGGCGTCCGGCTTCGCCAGGCCCATCCGCTCCCCGGTGAGCCCGAACAGCGTGAAGTACTCGCGCAGCGACGGGAAGTAGTTGTTCTGCATCCGCTCGAGCTGGATGCGCAGCATCATCACCACGTCGGCGCCGTCGAGGGCCTCCTCGATCGTGCGGCACGGCGTGGCCCCGAGGGCCTCGATGCCCACCGGCACGAGCGGCCGCGGCGCGGCCACGCGCACCGTCGCGCCCATCTTGCGCAGCAGCAGCAGGTTGGACCGCAGCACCCGGCTGTGCAGCAGGTCGCCGACGATGGCCACCTGCAGGCCCTCGAGCCGGCCCTTGTGACTGCGCATCGTGTAGGCATCGAGCAGGGCCTGCGTCGGATGCTCGTGCAGGCCGTCCCCGGCGTTGACGATGCGCGATCGGCAGTGGCGCGCCAGTTGGTGGCAGGCACCCGAGGAGGCATGGCGCACCACCAGCATGTCCGGGGCCATCGCCTCGATGTTGCTCACCGTGTCGAGCAGCGTCTCACCCTTGACCACGCTCGACGTCGACACTGCGAGATTCAGCGTGTCGGCACTGAGCCGCTTCTCGGCGATCTCGAACGACGTGCGCGTCCGCGTGCTGGGCTCGAAGAAGAGGTTGACGATGGTGCGGCCGCGCAGGGCCGGGACCTTCTTGATCGGCCGCTCGCCCACCTCGCGCATCGCGTCGGCGGTGTCGAGGATGAGCGTGATCTCGTCGGGCGCGAGATCACTGATGCCGAGCAGGTGACGTCCGCGCAGGCCGGTGACCGGAGCTGGCGTACTCATGCGCCCTCCTCCAGCACCACTTCGTCGCGGCCGTCGATCTCCACCAGGCGGACCTGCACGCTCTGGTCGTGCGAGGTCGGCAGGTTCTTGCCGACGTAGTCGGCCTTGATGGGCAGTTCGCGGTGTCCGCGATCGACGAGGACGATCAGCTGGATGCTCTTGGGCCGGCCGTAGTCGATGATGGCGTCGAGGGCGGCGCGAATCGTCCGCCCGGTGTAGAGCACGTCATCCACCAGCAGGATGCGTCGTCCTTCGACCGAGAAGCGGATGTCGGTGCTCCGCACGACGGGCTGCGGCCCCACCGGGTGCCGCATGTAGTCATCGCGGTAGAGCGTGATGTCGAGCGACCCGACAGGCATGGTCACGTCGCCGGCCGTCTTGAGGATGGCCGCGATGCGTTCGGCGATCACCACGCCGCGCGTGCGGATGCCGACCAGCGCGACGTCGCCGAGGCTGCGATTGCGCTCGAGGATCTCGTGGGCGATGCGGGCCAGGGATCGCTCGATGCGCGAGGCGTCCATCACCTGGGGCATCGCACCCTCCCGGAGACGGGCCTGGCCGGCACCAGAGCTGGCGCGGCGACGACGAACACTCGACAGGGGAGCGCCGCGCGGTGGCGCGGAAGACGGGACTGGGGCATGGCGTGACCTCTTTGCGGACTCACGGGACCGCGCTTAAAGAGCCGGCGACAGGATACAGGAATTCAGGCGGGCTTCGCTGACATTCAGAATTCGAAATGAAGCGCGGGGCCAACACCGCTTGGCTCGCCGTCGAGCCAATTCAGAATTCAAGAGTTCAGAATGAAGCGCGAGGCCAACACCGCCTGGCTCCCGCAGCACACTCAAGCTGCTCGGTCCAGGCGGCCGGGTCGAGCCCGATGCGATCCAGAATGTCCTTGAGCCTGGCCGGAATTTTTCCGAGGTTCGCCCCGATGGCGGTGTACGCCCCGCACTGCATTCTTCATGTTGAATGTCAGCGAAGCCCGCCTGAATTGCTCGCAGTTCACCCCAATGGCGGTGTTCGCCCCGCACTACATTCTTCATTTTGAATGTCAGCGAAGCCCGCCTCAATTCCTCGCAGTTCGCCCCAATGGCGGTGTTCGCCCCGCACTGCATTCTTCATTTTGAATGTCAGCGAAGCCCGCCTGAATTGCTCGCAGTTCGCCCCGGTGGCGGTGTACGCCCCGCACTACATTCTTCATTCTGAATGTCAGCGAAGCCCGCCTGAATTGCTCGCAGGTCGCCCCGATGGCGGTGTACGCCCCGCACTACATTCTTCATTCTGAATGTCGCCGAAGCCCGCCTCAATTCCTCGCAGCTCGCCCCAATGGCGGTGTTCGCCCCGCACTACATTCTGAATTCTGAATGTCAGCGAAGCGAGCCTGAATTACTCGTAGCTCCGAATGAAGCTCACCGGACGCTCCGCCGTCAGCGTCGCCACGAAGAGATCGGTGCGCGCGTAGCCATCCATGTCCCGCGCCACCGGGAGGCCGAGGTAGTACAGCACCGTGGGCAGCACGTCCACGATCGCCCCGACCGTCTTGCGCCCGGGAACGACGTGGCGCCCATAGGCGAGCATGAAGCCGTCGGACCGGCTCGCCTCGGCGGCCAGGCCGGCATCGTCCACCAGCCGATCGCGCAGGCGTTCGACCGGGCTCGGCGACTCCAGACGGTACCCGGAGACCACCAGCAACAGGTCGTCGGGGGCCAGCCGGGCGAGCACCAACCCGACCTCCGCGTCCACGAAGTCGTAGATCTCGTCGAGTGGACGACGACCCGAGCGTCCTGACCGGAGCGACAGGGTGTCCGTGCGTCCCGCCGACAGCGCTGCGTAGCGGATGGTGGCCACCTGGACGTTGGACCGCCGCAGCGCCTCGTCGAAACGCTCCCGCAACGCCCGATCCGCGGCGACCGGGTCGGTGTCGCGGCGACGTTCCGCGATCACCTCGCCGACCCGCCCGGCCTCCAGCGACGCCAGCGGCCATCCCGCCGTCACCGCCGGCATCCCTGACCGGTCGAGGATCGCCCACAGGGGCGCGCCACGCAGCGCGTCCCGACGCAGCGGCTCCGGTCGCAGCAGTCCCGTGAGCACCAGGAGGTCCGCGAACACATAGCGCGGCAGCAGATCGATCTCCGCCCACCCGCCCCGGTAGCGCTGTTCGGCCCGGACGTTGGTGCCCGGCGGATACCGTCCGGTGGCCACCGACGCCCAGATGGGTGCAGGACGACGCGGCTCGATGGAGAACAGCGTGAGCGAGGCGCCGCCATCGAGCAGGCGCCCGAAGTTGGGCAACCGGCCCTGCGCCGCCGCTGGCGAGACGTAATCGAGCGAGGCCCCATCGAGCAGCACGACCCAGACCC